>JBILFE010000556.1:0-3280 GCA_044351705.1 Luteolibacter sp.
GGTTCATGGCGGTGAGTGTGGGCGCGGGTGGTGGTGCGGGTGGTGGTGCGGGCGCCCACTGTGGCGAATTCAGGACGCGTGTCAAAGCATTGCGCGCGAGGCTGCGTCTCAGAAATCCGCCCGACGACAAGAGCGTCGTCGCTCATTATCTCGGCCTGACTGCTGCGGCAAGTGGCGGTCATGCCGACATCCGCCGGGGTGCAGGACAAAAAAGTTAGCGGTCGGGTGGGTTGTGGCGTTACGGGATTCTGAACGGTGGCTTGCCTCAGGCAGGGACCGTTCTCCGAACGGTCCGGTTGGCAGCGTGGCACCCACCCGGAACGCACCGCGCTTCCAAGAACCTTGACCCGCCACCCGCCGGACCTTTCGGAGAAAGGTCCCTGCCTTGGCTTCGCGCTTGAACATGGGCTTTAACTTTTTTGTCCGGCACCCCATCCGCCGCGTGGTTTCATTTATCCATTGTTCTTTCCCGCCTGACTCATTACGGTGCGGCGTGCGCGCGACCATTCCCTATCGATGGATTCTATCTGTTTTGGCGGGGGTCGGCTGCGCGTTTTGGGCGGGTCTGGTCAGCGTGCCTGGAGCCACCGCCGGCCTAACAGAAGATGGCCATCACGCCGCCCGCGCCGCTGGGCGCAATCCGGGGCAAAAAGCCGCGCCGGGCGGCGGCGGGCAGGCCGTCACCAGTGCCCAGCAACTCCGCGCGATTTTCAAGAATAGCGGCGGCAACTGGCAGGCGGGCGGGACTGCGGCGGACGCCGCACTGGCCAAAATGAACGGTTCGCAACTCTCACAACTTGTCCACGACCTCGCCACCACCCAGGCCGCCACGCCCGGCTATTCGTATGGGCGGGAAATCAACGCCGCTTGCGCCCGCTGGGCGGAGGTCGATCCGGACGCCGCGCTGCAATTCGTCCTATCTAACAAGCAGGCCTCGTTCCGCGCCACCGCCATCAGCAGCATCATGGCCGGCATCGCCAGGCACGATCCCGCACTGGCCCTCACGAAACTTGCCGTCATCGGTGACCCGACGCTGCGCCGCTCCGCCCAATCGAGCGTGATGCACGCACTGGCCGCAGCGAGTCCGGACGACTGGGTGGCGGCGGTCAAAGCCGATCCATCGTTAGCCCGGCAATATGGAGGCGCTGCTTCGTTTGCTGCGGAGTGGGCGATGGAGGATCCGGTTGCGGCCGCCAGACGGGTCATGCAATTGCCTGCGGACATGCAAAGGAACGGGTTGGTGGCCATCGCCAAAGTCTGGGCCGGCAAGGATAGCAGTGCAGCCACCACCTGGGCCCAAGCACTCACTGATCCCCAACAGCGCAACCAAGCGCTGGCCGCCATCGCCGGCGGCATCGCCGCTCAGGACCCCGTCTCCGCTCTGGCCTCCCTCACCTCGCTGACCCCCGCCGCCCGCCGCGCCGGCCTGGTGGCGGTTTTCAGCACCATGGCCGACCTCGACTTTGAAGGGGCCCTGGCGAAGGCCGCGTCCCTAACCGATCCGGCGGACCGCAAGACCGCGCTGTCCTTGTTGGCGGGTTCAGGGGGTGGCGAAATGAACTACTATGTGAGCCGTAATCCGGAGCAACTCAGCGCGGTGCTGGCGACACTCCCAGCCGGTTCGCAGCGCAACAACGCGCTCAGCCAGCTTGGCGGGCAGCTTGCCGGATGTACCCGCGACGAGGCGGCGGCCATTCTGGCTGGCTATCCGCCGAAGGACCGCGAGAAACTCCAGATTTGCATGCTACAGCACCTCTACAACGACCCTACCCGCGCGCTCGAGATCTATCAAACACTGCCGCCCGGCAACGGCAAGACCGAGTCATACGGCCACTCAATCTACTCCGGCCTCGCCAGACAGGACCCTGAGGCCGTGCTCAAACTGGTGGCTGACAAATCGCCGCAGGAACAGGCCCAAGGCGTGGGTTATGCCTTCGCCCAACTCGCCCGCAATGATCCCGAAGCCGCCACCCGCCGCCTCGCCAACTATCCTGCCGGGCCCGTGCGCGACGCCGCCATGTCGAACCTCACCATGGCCTGGGTGGAGGACGATCCCGACGCCGCCAAGGCCTGGGTGACCACCCTATCAGGAACCGAGCAGACCCGCGCACTCGGCTCCCTGATTCCGGTGATGGCGCGCACCGATCCCAAGGGTACCGCCGCCATGCTCGGCAGACTGCTGGCCACCGCACCCAAGGATGCGGACAACAATCTTGTTGGCAACGCCGCCTCCAACCTCGTCAGCACCTGGGCGCACGACGACCCCGAGTCCGCTGGCTCTTGGACCGCCGCCCTGCCCGACGGCGAACTCAAGAACAACGCCATCAGCAACCTCGCCTCCACCTGGGCCCGCGACGATTTCGATGCCGCTGGCAAATGGATCGACTCCTTGCCCGACGGCCCGGCCCGTGACCGGGGGGTCACCAACATGGTCTATGCCAAGTCGGGCAGCGAGCCCGCCACCGCCTTCGCCTGGGCCGCCACCATCGGCGACAATTCACAACGCCTCAGCCTGCTCTCCAATGTCGTCCGGCAATGGCAGGAGAGCGACCCCGCCAAGGCCCGCGCCGCGGTGCAACAAGCTGATCTAACAAGCGCTGAGCGGGACAAGCTGTTGAAGCGTATCAAGTGATGATGGGCATCAGCGGCACTGAATTTGAGTGATTGCATGTCTCTCCTCTCCCCCCCCCGGTGTCCGATGTTTATCCGACATGACAGCAGGCGGAAATGCCGCGATAAGTTTCCCGTGCGACGACAACCCGCTGCGGCAGGTGCTTCCAATGATCGGGAAAGCCACCCCGGGGGTTGCCTAACATCAACATCAACAACAACCGATAAGTACCCATGAAAAATGTCAGTCTATTGAAAAATACGGTCAGGTTTCTGACCGTTGCCACCCTCGCAGGCCTGTCGAGCCAGGCTTTCGCCCAAACCAAGCCTACCGCCAAGCCCGCCGCCAAGCCCGCCGCCAAAGCCGAGGCCAAGCCCGAGGTCACCTGGAAAGAAATCGGCACCGCCACCGGCGTGGTCGCCATGGCTGCGGTTGGCAAAAACCTCTTTGCCATCAACGGGGCCATGAAACTCCAGGTATGTGAGCCTGCCACCACGCCTGCGGTGTGGAAAGAAGTCGGCGATGGGCCCGGCGGCAACGTCGTGGCGATGGGCGTGTCGGATGGCAAGCTCTTTGTCTCCACCGACGCCCGCTCCGCCGGTCGGCTTTTCACCCGCGATGCGGTCACCACTTACAGTGCCTGGCAAAACCTGGGGCATGCCTGGTGCC
>JBILFE010000034.1:0-11657 GCA_044351705.1 Luteolibacter sp.
GTGGCCTTTTGGCCGTGTTTGGCGGTGATCGACGGCGCGGTCATCAGGTCGGTGCCTTTCTTCTGAGCGAGGCCGCGCATGATGAGCTGGACCTGACCATCGGTAAACAGGCCGGTAATGGCCGCAATGCCGGGCGCCACATTGGATTGACTTGCGGTGCGCAACGGGTTGTTGAGGATGGCGTCGATGCTGTTGCGGTTGAGCGCCCCGTCACCGCTGCGGATCCCTGCGGTGGCGATATTATTGACGGGCAGGATGGAACTCGAGGGAATCCCCGGGATGGAGACATTATTGACCGGATTGACGAAGTCACCGCCCTTGCGAACCATGCCATTGCCAATGGTGCCACCGCTGCCAAAGAGGGTGTTGGCGTTAAGACCGAAGGGAGTGACCAGCCAGTCAAAGCTGAGCTCATCGTTGTTCTCCTGGGTGATCTCGACAAACTTGGTGGTGATCTTGATTTGTTTGGGTTGGGTACCCGTCATGCTGTTTACCAACTGCTCGACCTTGTCGAGTTCAGCGGCCGTATTGGTGACTAACAAACCACTCGGGCTGAGGGTGGCGGAACTGGTGCCGGTGAAACCGATGCCGGCTTTTTTCAGCAACTCGATAATGGGAGGGCGGGGTTTGATGTTCTTGCCCCCACCACTGCCGGTGTCGGTGGCAAACGGGTCAGCCGCGGCCGGTGCCCCGCCGCCGGTGTCGCCGGTGTTTTGGGACAGCATGTCTTGGAATCCCGGTTGCACATGGAACGTGCGGGTGAATGTGTCCGTGCTGGTCTCGGTCATCGGCACCAGCGTCACGGCGAAGTCATCCACCTTGTAGCGCAGCTTGGTCGCATCACAGATGTATTTGAGTGCCTGCCCAAGTGGGATATTGGTGAGACGCAGCGACTTGATGCGCAGCGCTCCGGGGCTGGAACTGGCTCCCAAGCCGGTGCCCTCCGCCGCCGCACCCTCGGCCGCAGCCTCCAATGCGGAGTCGCCGCCACCGCTGGTGTTCGGCTTGCGAATGAGGAAGTTCACGCCTTTGCGGTTAGGATCGGTCTCGAGTTGATCCAACTCAGCGGCACGCAAGCGCAGGAAATCCACCGCTTCTTCAACCGTGATGTCATCAAAGGCAATATTGGGGATGACAATGCGGCGCAGTTTCTCGTTGATGTAGGCAACTCCGGAAGTCACGCCGGGACCTTCGGGGGTTAGCATGCCGCCCAGCGGGGCCTCGGCAGGCACCGCGAGTTCCCACGCCTTGTCCACTTCCATCAGCAACTCGGCACGGGTGTGATCATAAGCCGCACGATAGTATGAGCGCTTGGCGGCGGCAACAACTTCCAATCCGCGGCGGGCGGCGGAATTGAAGGAATCAATGCGCAGGACTTTTTCGTATTCACGCTTGGATTCATCATATTTGGCAGCGTTGTAGTATCCCTCGGCCGTGTAGAGTCCGCGGCGCACGCTGTCAATGTCCTTGGTGAGTTTGTAGTCGATGCTGGGATTGGTGCGGATCGGATCGTCCAGATAGGCGAGCTCGCGCTTGGCGGCGGCATTGTTAGGGTCGGTCTTGAGCGCATCTTCGAGCAGGGACCGGGCATCTTCGTAGTTGCCTTTGCCGCCCTTGGCCGGGTCTTTGCCGCCTTGGCTGCGGTAATGTTGGGCAAGCGCCACACTCGCATCCGTGAGTTGATCGGTGATCGCCTTGCGCCGGTCCGCCAGCATCGGTGCGTCCGGCAACTTGTTGAGGGCTTGTGTGAATTTATCCAGGGCTTGTTGGTAATCCTTCTTGGCATAGGCCGCACGGCCTTCAAGCATCAAGCGATCCGCCTCGGTCACGGCCTGTTGGCGACGGATCATCTCACGCTCTGCAAGAGGGCTGTATTGGGCGGAACCCGAACCATCCCCTGCTTTGACGATGGTGATGGTTGCTGGCATGGCGGCTGCCACGGCCATCAAGGCGAGGACGGAACGACTGGATCGGTACATGGGCGATGGGTGCATGATTTGCTGGCGGTTTCTGACGATATTCTTAGAGTTTGAAAAGCGATTTCTTCAAAAAATTTCAGGGTGCCGGATCCGGAAATGCCCCCTTACGGATAGAAAGGGTCTTTTTGGTGCCGGTGGCGGCCTCGGTGTACTCGACTTCGATGCCGTCGGGGGTGACTTTCTTGAGCAGGAATTCTTTGTTAGGGGCGTCGAATGGCAGGGCGAAGGTGGTGTTTTCCTTGATGACTTCCTTTTTGCCTTCGTTGCCGATCGCTTCCAAGGACAGCACGGCACTGCGGTCATACTTGGAAAACTCCTGGGCGCGGCCTTCCGCAAATTGGGGGATTTCGTAGATCACGCCTTTTTTGTTAGGAATTTGATCCTCGATTTTGGCGTACACGACTTCCATTTGGGTGTGCGTGGCATTATTCATTTCCATGCGCTTGTCCATGCCCAGATACTTGAAGCGGTTCTTCATCACCCCGTCGCCGAAGAACAACTCGCCGGGTTTGACCGGGATGCCGGTCTTGGTCTTGTTTCTGCCCGCCTGGGTGTCACCATATTGGAAGTTGAAGCTATCACCGTCAGGGAACCCCGGCCGGATAAACCAGTTGAGACTCTCATCCTTTTCATACTTCAGTTTGGCGATGAGCGGCGGGTGGGACTTGGCGGAGTTGGGGTCGGTTTTCGCCTTGTATTCCTCCAGATTGCTGTAGCCATCGTTATCGGCATCGCGTCCCGGAGAGTCGGCAAAACCAATGTCCAAATGATTGTCGATCCACCATGTGTTAGGAATCGGAGGATGGATGGGTGGGCTCTTGAGAAGATCCACCGGTTTGTCAGCGCGGTCACGTTCAATGAAGAGTGGGATGCCCGTGAACAAATCCACCGGGCGGCCTTCGGTTTCCGCTTGGGGCCAGGCGTGATCAAGAGCCAGCGAGGAGACCGCCTTGGTAACGAGATCGGCACCTGGAACGGAAGGTTCGTTGTTTCCCGAACCTTGGGTGTTGGCGTTGAAATCATCTTGGACGTCACCCACCTTGGTCCACCCGAGGAGGGCCAGGCTGAGAGCGGCGATGACGGCGCCGCCAACGGCGGCCTTTTCGTAATTCTGGGAGAACCAGGACATGATGGGATGTTAGGCTGGTATCGGGGTTACTATTTGGGCACTTCCGGAAGAGCCTTGACTGGTAGAAACTGTAAAGCATCCATGCGTAAGAAGACCTGGAGTTCTTCCTTGCCGAGGATTTGGTTGAGAATGCGACTTGAATCGGCTGCCGCAGGTGCCGCCGCCATCGGCACCGCTAGCGCCGGGGCCGCTGGCACCGCTGGCACCGCTGGCACCGCTGGCACCGCTGGCACCGCTGGCACCGCTGGCGCCACCGGGGGCCGGACCGGAGCCGCGCCGGGAGCTGTGGGGGCCGCGGGAGCCGCAGGTTTGGGCGGTTCATCCGTGGGAAGAACAAAATTGGTGGCACCGCCGAAGGGGTCCGCACTTGGCTTGGCGGCACCGGGTGCGGATTGCGGGGTGTCGAACTTGGCATCAGCGGACACGGGTGCCTTTTGCTTCTCATTCATGATACGCACGCTGCGCACGACGAAGAAGGAGTTGGGGGATTTAGCGATTGAGGAAAGGAACTCGCGCACCGCGTGCTCGTTGCCCTTGAAGGTGATTTCGAGCGGAAAGGCACGCGCTGCGGCATTGGGTTCGGCTTGCCACTTGTCACCGTCTTCTTCGGGAAACTTCGGGCGGTGGAAATTGAGAAGTTGGGACGGCCCGGCCTTGGCCAAGGTCAGCATCAATTCCTTGATGGCTCCGAGTTGATAGTCGAGGAGGCCGGTGGCGTCTTCGCGGGCGAGGGTTCCCGTGTAGGATTCAAAGCCAAGGAAAAAACCCTCCGGCAACTTGACACCGGCTTTGTCAAATGCCTTGCCAACTTCCTCGTTAGCGGCCTTGGCATGATCGGTGAAGCTTTGAGGCGCAATGTTCTTTAGGTCCTTGGGACGGTACTTCTCAAAGCTCGCTTGCAGGCTCCGAATCGTCGTCCGATAGGTGTTGAGCGCCTTGCTCTTGCCGGAGCGGTTGGGCGGACTCGGATACAACGCAATCGCCTCGAACTCCACCACTTCAGCCGCGTCGGATTGATAGCTATCGAGTGCTTTGGTGTAACTCGCGCGAAACGTCATTCCGACATAAAACAGCGCGATGGCCACGATGAGGGTAACCCCTCCTAACATCGCGGCAAATTTGTTATCCTTGATCCAAGTCATAGCTGGGGGTGACGAAAAGTGATTCGAGTTTACTTGATGCTGACCTCGCGGGCGAGGGGCAGCGTGATTTCAAACGGAAAGGCCAGATTGCCACCTTCCCCGGAGGCCATTCTCAGACTGATTTTGAGAATTTGCTCATCCTTGAGTTGCACGGGTTTGCCGTCCGGACCGTTGGCCGTGAAACTGAAGCAACCCGGCTTGTCACGCAAGCGTTTGAGCAGCTTGGAGACCACGTTCTGACTGTCCGGATTCTCGCGCCAAAAACCGCGAACGCGCACGGCATTGGCCGTGGCCACGGTGGCTACTGCGGGTTGATCCTTCACTTCCGGAGCCCCTACATCTGAGTCCATCCGCAGCTCGACCAAGCCGCCAGCGCCGTACGCGCTTGCCGCAAAATCCGCTTTGACGACCGAGCGACCGTTGCTGGTCGGGGGCTTGGCGTCGACCACCAACGGCTTGAAATCACTGAGTGGCTCAAGGTCAACAATCCACACCAGATCACTGGCAAGGGCACCGGCCAACTCCGCCAACAAGTCCGGCCAAAACGCGTGATCCGCCTCCGCCGAGGTGAAACCGGCCGCCACGGCCTTGAGTTCGTCCTGGGTATTCAAGAGTGCGCGCACATCCGCGGCCAACGGAGTAAGCGTTTCCTTGCTGTCGGCCATGGTGCGGGCCTTGTCGGCCGCGCCACTGGCCGCGACCATCTGAAAGACCGACCAAGCGGCGACGCCGGCAAGGAATATGGCAGCCGCACCGATGAGGAACGGCTTGCGGCGCTCGCTGGCACGCAACTGTTCGACCACGGCAGGAACCAGATCAATGTTGATGGCGGATTTGCCAATGCCACGCAGGCCAAGCCCCACAAGCTCTCCCATCAAATGGGCCTCACGCTGCAGCACCGAAGTGGCAACCCCCTTGCCCACGGCCAAGGTCTTGAGCGGATTGAAAAATTCTATCGGCAAATTGAGTTTTTCTTCGAAGAACTCGAGGGTGTAGGGCAGATTGGCACCCCCGCCCGATAGATAGACCCGCCGGGGTGAATTGCCGCCGTGCTGGCTGCGATAGTAGTTGGTGGTGCGCGCAATCTCCGAGGGCAAGCGCGTCAAGGCATTGCGAATGACCATCGCCAGCGCGGCCACGGATTCATCAAGCTGCTCGGTATGGCCACCACCCAGGGCCACCAAACCGTGCGCGATTTTCTGATGCTCGGCTTCCAGGAAGGTGACGCCGTACTCCTTGGCAATGGCCGAAGTCACCGCCGCTCCGCCCACCGGAATGCTGCGGGTGAAAAAGCGCTTGCCTTCGATGTAGAGTAGATTGCTGGTTCTGGCACCGATATCGATGAGCAATACCGGCTCACTCGGCTGGCCGTAGGACGCGCAGAAGGCGTTGAAAAGCGCCATCGGTGCCACATCCACCTCGGCGGTGGCGAGACCGCAATCATTCACCGCAGCGTTGATTTCATCCAGGGCCTCACCCTTGATGGCGACGATGACCACTTCCTTTTCATCCACCCCTTCGATCATCTCATAGTCCCAAATGACCTCGTTGATCGGAAACGGAACATGTTGCTGCGCCTCAAAGGTCACCAGTTGCTCGATGTTATCGTCCTGCAGCGGCGGCAACTTCACAAAGCGGGTGAATACCGCCTGCCCGGATATCGCATAACGCACCTTGGATTTGCCGACTTTGAGCCGCTGCGCGAGATCCGCCACCGCGACCCTCATCTGACCGATACGGGAGGATTCCAGCGCCGGATCGGCGATGATATTCTCCGAGGCATAGGACTTCAGCAACAGCCCGCCATTTTTCGATGTTTCGAAAACGGCCATACCGATGCGCTGGGATCCTATATTGAGTGCGACGGTGGTCAGAGTGTCAGCCATGGTGCGGGGCGATATTGAAATCAATAGCAGTTACGAAGCAATAAAAAAAATCCAAATCACGGTGCGATTAGCTCAAGACCCCGTCTTTGCTTTGACCTCCGCGTAACGATCCCACCACATTTGCGCGAAGGGCGTCTCCGACTTGGTGAGCAGAGGCACGCTGGCGCTCTCGGAGATTTTGTCAGAGGCCGCGTTCCACCAGTTCACCTTGCCCGGACCGGCTTCACTGGCGACCACCTTGCCGTCATAGATGATTTCGAAGCCCACGAATTTGATGGCCTGCTTGCCGGCCTTGTCCATGCCGGTGATGCGCTTGAGCGAGGCGGGGGATAGATATATCGAGCAATAAATCTCCTCATCCAGCGGGATGTTGACATGTTCCACTTCCTTGACCAGCTTGAGAAAGGTGCCGGGTTTGTCGGAGTTTTCCACAGCCACATACCATTTCACGCTGAGACGATCACAGGTCTTGGACTTCGGCTCGGGTCGCACCGCCACCTTGATCTTGGTTTCCACCTCCAGCCAATCCTTCGGCTTGAACGACTTGTTCTTCGCACCGCCAAATTCCGGCGAGGGAAGATTATCAAACTTCGGCTTTTCCGCCTCAATCTTAGCCTCTCCGTATGCCGCACAGGGTAACCAGAAGACGGCCGCCGAAGTGATCGCAATCAATACTGACTTTGGAATTTTGTGATTCATTGGCTTCAAATTTCTCAAACACTAGGAAATCCACCACCCGCTTGACCAGCCAAAAGGTCGATTGCCAGAAAAAAATTTGGTGAAGTAAATACAGGCCCGCGGCGCGAGCCGCCACAAGTGCTTGACGAAGCGGATATTAGTACGCATCAGTCCGCCATGCCGCACACGAAAATCACCTTGCTCACTGGCCACCCGCGGGTGGTTGGGAGTATTGGCAGCGCGGATTTCGCGCGCCATGTCGATGCTGCCGGGTTGTCCCAGCGCTGTGATCTGGTGGAAATCCGGCTGGATTTGCTGCGGGCGCAAGGTGTTGCCGCAGGCCGTGATTGCTGGCGTCACCTCACGGCCATGCCGCTGCTTTTCACCGCCAGACGCTTCGACGAAGGCGGCGCGCTGGATCTCAGTGCCGGCCAACGCAGCGCGCTATTGCTCAGCGCCTTGGACGACGCGGCCTGCATCGACGTGGAACTCGCCAGCCGCGGCTGCATGCGCGAACTCCTGGCCGAGGCCGCCCACCGCCGCATCCCTTGGATTGCTTCGTTCCATGATTTCGATAAACTGCCGTCAACCCCGCTGCTGGTGGAGGCCGCACAGCGGGCATCAGCCGCCGGTGCCTGCGCCTTCAAAGTGGCCGCCAAACTCAACTCCCTGACCGATGTCGTGCGCCTCGCGCAGTTCCAACATTCCGCTCTGGACCTGCCGCTGGCAACCATGGGCATGGGGGCATTGGCCCCCGCATCCAGACTCCTCTGCGCCCAGTGCGGCAGCGTCCTCAACTACGGCTATCTGGGAGAAACGCCGACCGCTCCAGGCCAGTGGGACTGTGGCCTGCTCAAACAGGCAATCAGCCGATCACCTCAACTGGCGCATCCGGCAATGCCTTGAGAAACAAGGCCCCGTAGCGTTTGGTTAGAATCCGGTTGTCCAGTATGCACACCAGGCCGTGGTCACGCTGGGTGCGAATCAAGCGCCCCACCCCCTGGCGCAGCTTCAATATCGCCTCCGGCACCGAGTAATCCATGAACGGATTGCCACCCGCCGCCTCGATCGCTTCCAAGCGCGATGCCACCAACGGGTGATCCGGCACCGCAAACGGCAACCGCGTGACCACCACGTTGGATAGCGTCTCGCCCGGCACATCCACCCCCGCCCAAAAACTGTCCGTGCCGAATAACACGCTGTGCATATCCTCACGGAATTCCTCGATCATGCGATGCCGCGGCATGCCATCACCCTGCACTAACAAGCGCCAGTTCTTGCCCCGGAAAAACCCCTCCAGCCGCTGCGCCGCATCCCGCATCATGCGGTAACTGGTGAACAACACAAAGGCCCGCCCCTCGCTCTCACTCACCGCCTGCCGGATGCCCTCGGCTAACAATTCATCGTAGCGCACCGTCCCCGGATCAGGCACCCATTTGTAAATCCGCACCTGCATTTGCCGCCGGTAATCAAACGGGCTGCCAATGCACAGCGCCCGCGCCCGCTCCGCCCCCACCCGGCCGCGGAAATAATCCAGCTTCGGATCGCCCACGCCGAGGGTGGCACTGGTTAGTACCAGGCTTTTTTTGCCGCTGAACAACAACGGCCGCAATCGCTCCGCCACGTTCACCGGCGCGGCATGCAAACTGTACTGGCTTTCATCGCGCCCACTGCGCTCCACCCAATACACACTGGCCTCGTCACGCTGCTCGAGAAACACCGCTAACAACCCGTGCATCTCCCGCAAGCGCCGCGATGCGTCCTGCAATTCCGCACGCGTCGCTTCCGCTTCCACATCCGCTGCCAGCGCATCGACTTCCTGCCACAATTTGCGCAACGGCTCGGCCAGCGTGTTGGACACCACCTCCGGTTCACGGATGCGACATTCCTTGGAAAACTCCCCGAACCGGGCCGCATCCCCCACCCTCCCGAAAAACCGCTCCGCCTCCGCCAGCACCGCTTCGACGGCCAGCATCGCCGAGGCCTTCGAAAACGCCTTGAGCAAGCCCTTGCGCGTCCGCGGATGATACAAGCGCTGCAAGTCAAACCTCATGCCCGATTGCGACAGCCGCAACCCGAGCTGCACCGCCGCCACCTGCTCGATCGTGTGCGCCTCATCCAGAATGGCAAAGTCATTGGGAAACAAAAAACCGCCCGGTTTGCCGGGTGCCTCCCCGGTTTCCTCCTCGTCTTCCTCCGCCTTGTTGAGCAACGCAAAAAACAACGTGTGATTCACCACCACCAACCGCGCATCCGCCGCCGCCTTGCGCGCCTCCTGAAAATAACAATTCCCCCGCGGCCCACAACTCCGCGCCGTGCACAAATGCGTCTCACTGCACACTTGCAGCCACACCTTGGGTTGCGGCTGGAAAGTCAAATCGCTCAGCGTCCCGTCGCGCGTCGCTTCCGCCCACTTGCGGATCACTTCCAACTCCGCGTTCTCCGTGCTGGTGAACAAATCCGCCGTCTGCTCCAGCGCCCGCCGCAACCGCTGCGGACACAAATAATTCTGCCGCCCCTTCAATAACACCGCCGCAAACTCATCCCCCAACACCTTGCGCACGATCGGTATGTCCTTCCTCACCAACTGCTCCTGCAAATTGATCGTGTGGGTCGATATCACCCCTTTCCTCCCCGTTTCCAGCGCAAACCGCGCCGCCGGCAGCAAATACGCCAGTGACTTGCCCACCCCGGTCCCCGCCTCCGCCACCAGTGACGTCGAACCTAACAATGCCTCCGCCACCGCCACCGCCAGTTCCTGCTGCTGCGGGCGATATTCAAAATCACGCGACTTTGCCAGCACCCCCTTTTTTGAAAAAGCGTGCTTCACCGCATCACAAAACCCTGGCAGCGGATACCCATCCGTCATCGCTATCATCGCACCCCCATCGCAGCCTGCATTGCCACGCCTGCCAAGCCGCATCTTGCGTTTTTTTCCAACATTTCCCGGGCCCCCGCAACGTAGGACTGGTAAGACACCCCCGCATCGGCCATATTCACCCGCGTGCGCAGCCCGTCACCCCTGATGCCCAATACGCCCCGCTTCCAAAAGTGGCGCCTGGTTTGCCTGTCATGTTACCATGCGAGGACTGACCCCTTTGGACTGGCCGGCTTGCTCCTCATTCTGCTGGCCGTGGTCTGCTGTGCCTGGCCCGGCATGCATGCGCCGCTCTTCACCGATGACATCCACCAACTCAGGGAATCCCAGAACTATCTGAACTGGACCGGCATTTTTGACACCAACGGGTTCGGTTTCTATCGGCCCGTCAAGAACGCCCTGTTCATGCTCGCCGCCCCACTGCAAAACAATCTGTGGGCTTGGCACTGGGTCGGCTTGGGCGCCTATCTGGCGGCGACGGCGGGCGTCTATCGGATTGCTTCAATCTGCCTGGGTGCGCGCGGGCCGGCGTTGCTGGCGGCCGGCATGTGGGCCCTGAGCCCCACCTGCGTGTCCACGGCCATCTGGCTGAGCTGCGCCAACATCAGCATCGGCTTGGTGTTTGCCGCCGCCCTTTTCCATTTCCACGAGCGCTGGGCGAAACAACCCACGCTCCTGGCCCTCGCCGCGTGCCTGTTCTGTTTTGCCATGGCCCTGCACTGTTATGAAAGCATGATTGCCATACCGGCTTTGCTGTTCCTGCGCGATCTGCAGCAGCGGCGGCTGGCACTCACCCCCCAGACATTCATCCGTTACGGACTCTACACGCTAATCGCGCTGGCCTTCCTCATCATCCGCTATGAGCTCTCTGCCAAAAATGTCGGCACTCACGACTTCCACCAAGGATTCGCTCCGGACACCCAAGCCATTCATCTGAGCCTCTCCGCACCCTGGTTCCTCTGGCGCCATTTCCTGATGTGGATTTCCCCCTTCGGCCATCTGGAGTTGTTAGGCAGCTACGGGTGGATGCGCTCGGCCTCGGCTGCGGCGCTCGCCTTCGGATGGATCTTTCTCATCGCCGTGTTGACCGTCAGCGGCCTCACCTGGAAACGTTTGCCAGCCCTCTCCTACGGCCTGGTTTTTTTCGTGGTGGCCAGCCTGCCCGCCGGCAATTTCCTGCCCTGCTTCAACGGCCCGATCGCGGATGCTTATGTGACCATCCCATCCATCGGATTGGCCATCGCCTGTGCCACGGCCTGCGGGTGCTTACTGCAACAATTCCGCCGCCGCCAGCGTGAGGCCAAACCCGGTGGCCTCGCCATCATCACCCTGGCATGCCTCATTCTGCTCTACCGGCTGCCGGTTTGCGGTGCCTACTTCCGCTATTGGGCCGGCGTCTGGAACAATCCGCTGGAATTGATGCTGTATGCGTCTGAAACCAGACCCTTCCAGTTCCAACCCAAAGGTTATGTCTCGGTCCTGCTGTTGTCTCAGGGTTACATCGATCAGGCGGAAACCATCGCCAAAGAGGTGATCCAGGAAGCCCCATGGAGCACTCTGGCAATGACCACTCTGGCTAGAACCGCAAACTACCATGAGGATTATGCAACGGCAGAGGCAACTTATCGCAGGATCCTCGACACCCCCACACTCGACGCCCTGCTCAAAGGCCCGGTCGTCATCGAACTCGCCGCCACCATCGCCAAAACCCCGCCACGGCGGGAGGAAGCCGCCCACCTCCTGCGCGAATTCATCCGCAGCGGAAACCCGCACCCGAATCCTAACGCGATCGCCCAACTCGCGCAAATCTACTACGATCAAGGCTCCCCCGCCAAAGCCCGTGCCACCCTCGCGCGCGGCTCGGCGTTGTACCCCAACCACGCGGTTTTGGAAGCCACGCTCAAGTCCATCGAACTGAAAGCCAGCCAATCGCTTGACGAACGACACTAGGCATCCGCCCTGAAG
>JBILFE010000557.1:0-3269 GCA_044351705.1 Luteolibacter sp.
ATGCTGCGGCGTTCAGCGCGACGGCCGACCCGGTATACCGCGACAAGGCGGTGGCCTTGCTGGAGCGGGTGCGCCAGACCTTCGTCGACGGCCCGCAACTCCGGATGTACGCCGCCAAAACCGCCCCGTCGATTTCCGCCGGGCGCGCATTTTTGTATGGTCTGGCATTACAAGCCGCGCTGGATGTGGCGGATGTGACCAGCGATGAAAGTTGGTTGGGCTGGGCCGATGATCTGGCCAGCACCGCCGCCGAGCGCTTTACCGCGACGGATTTTCTCAAGGAATGTCCTGACGCTGCTAAAATCATCGATCTTCCCATCACCGACCTGGTCATGGTGTTCGATGATTCCACCTCCGGCCTGATTTCCTTCGCGGAGTGCCGCCTGGCTGCACGCGGGCGGCCTTTGGTGGAATCGTTCAGCCGCCTGGCCCTGCCGCTGCCGATGTATGCACTGGAGCGGCCGGTACTCCATAGCGACTTGATCCAAGCGACGTTGGTGCGTCATTACGCGCCGCTGGTGGTGACGGGCAAGGAACTGCCGGAGGCGTTGAAGACCGCCGTTGAGTGCTTGCCGCTGCGTCTGATCAAGCGGCGTGCGGGGCTGGCACAGGATGGGGTTGCCAACGGCTCGGTGAAGCTCATTTTGCCAGACGGCGGCGAGCGGATGGTGACAACTCCCGAAGCATTGCGAGATGCCGTCTTGCTCCCGGCGAAAAACGAGTGAATACTCAGCCCGCATCCACAGCCAATTATCATGAAAATCAATTCCCTAACATCTTCGCTGCTGCTCGTTTTCGGATTCGTGGT
Source organism: Luteolibacter sp. (assembly GCA_044351705.1). GTDB lineage: Bacteria > Verrucomicrobiota > Verrucomicrobiia > Verrucomicrobiales > Akkermansiaceae > Luteolibacter. The sequence goes on from JBILFE010000557.1 coordinate 809, forward strand.
GCCGGGTGTGGCAGATACCTTCACCCTCAAAGACGGCAAGACCCTGGAAGGCAAGATCCTCCGCACGGAGGGCGACGTCTATGTCATTGAGTACCAGTACAACCGCTCCATCAAGGACATCAAAAAAGTTTCCAAGTCGGACGTGGTGAAAATCACGAGCGCGAAGCTTGACGACAAGCCGTTTGAGGCGATTGCCAAGCTGACGCCAACGCCGGACATGCTCACCGCGGATGATTACAAGCAACGCCTGCTCGCGGTGAAGGCATTCATCACCCAATTTCCCAAGAGTCCCAAGCTGGCCGAGGCGGAGGCCATCCACAAGAAACTCACCGAGGAGTGCGCGGTCATCACCGCCGGCGGCAAGAAACTCCAGGGCATGATGATTTCCGGTGCCGATTACCGGGCCAATGCCATGACTCTGGATGCGCGGGTGTTGGAAACAAAAATCCGTGACGCCGCAGACAAGGCGCAGTGGCTCGTGGTCCTCAGGACTTTCGTCGATCTTGACAAGGATTTTCAATCCGTCGCCAGCTATCGCGAGGTCTTGCCGGTGGTGATCAAATCCCTGCAAGCGTTCCGCGCCCAGGTGGCCGCCAGCCTGGATGGCTTTGACGCCCGCGCCGAAAAGCAACTCGCCGACATCGAGAGCTTGCCCCCGAGGGACAAGCAAAACTCCGAACGGGCGCTCACCGAGCAAGCCGCCGAGCTCGAAGCCCGCTACAAAAAGGAAAAAACCGCGCTGCAAGTGTGGGTCACCCCGCACCCGGCGCACAAGCAGTCACTGGAAGACAATAGCTCCTTGGCCGAGTCCGAACTCCAGCGCCTCACCCAGGCACTTGCCGCGCCCGCTCCCGCCGCCGATGGCGGCAAAGTGTACCGCGATACCTGGAAAATCCTCCACAGCGAGGCCACCCCCGAAGAGATCGAAAAGGCCCTGGCCGCGGCGGAAGCCGCCAGCCTGCCGGAAAGATATCTCAAAGTGCTCCAGGCGGAAGCCAAGGCGGCACCGGTCAAGCCCGCTGCCAAACCGTAACCCGTTAGAAATTATGGCCCCACCCCGCAGTACCCAGCGCTGCCGCAAAACCGCCGAGACGGCGATCGAGCTTAGCATTGACCTTGATGGCTCCGGCATTGCCTCGATCGATACCGGCATCCCGTTTTTCGATCACATGCTCACCTTGTTTTCCAGGCATGGATTGTTTGATCTAACTGTGAAAGCGACGGGCGATCTAACCGTTGATTTCCATCACACCGTGGAGGATACCGGCATTGTCCTGGGGGATTGCCTTCGCGAGGCGCTTGGCAGCAAGGAAGGCATCCGCCGCTACGGCAGTTGCCACCTGCCGATGGATGAAACCCTGGCCCGAGTCGTCATTGATCTGAGCAACCGCCCGCACCTGGAGTTCCGGGCCCCCGCCGGCACGCCCTCCGCGCCGAATTTCCCGTTCTCTCTGGTGGAGGAATTCTGCCGCGCGGTGGCGGCCAACCTGCGCGCCAACATTCATGTGGAATTGCTATACGGGCGCGACGGTCATCACATTGCCGAGGCCATTTTCAAAGGCCTGGCCCGCGCCCTGCGGGATGCTTGCGAACGCGACCCGCGCGTCAAAGGCATTCCCAGCACCAAGGAATCGCTGTGAAGGTCGCATTGATCGATTACGGTGCCGGCAACCTCCGCAGCGTCGCCAATGCCTTGGCCGCCATCGGGGTGGAGCCCTGTATTGCCGCCGCCGCGCCGGATCTAACCACCGCCACCCATCTGGTCCTGCCCGGCGTCGGGTCCTTCGGCGATTGCATGGCTCAACTGGCGCAGCGTGGTTTGTTAGATACAATCCGCGAGTGGGTGCTTGCGGGCAAGCCCTACCTGGGGATTTGTCTGGGCTATCAGATATTGTTTGATGGCAGCGAGGAAAGCCCCGGGGTGGCCGGATTGGGGATTGTCAGGGGGCAGGTGCGCCGGTTTGCGGAGCGGCCCGGCTTGAAAATCCCGCACATGGGCTGGAACTCGGTGGTGCCGCGGGTGGCCGCTGCCGGCAACTGGCAAGGGCTGGGAGCTGAGCCGTATTTCTATTACGTGCATTCGTATTTTCCGGTGCCCGCCGACGGCGCGGTGATTGCGGCGGACACCTGTTATGGCGATGAGACGTTTGCCGCGGCCATTGAGATGCCCAACCTGCTGGCCTGCCAGTTCCATCCGGAAAAAAGCCAGGACGCGGGCTTGCGCCTGATCCGCAATTTCCTGGGTCTTGGTCACTAGTCACTAGTCACTGGTGAAGACAAAGAAACGCGGCTTCTTCCTCTTCCCCATTGACTAGTGACCAGTGACCAGTGACCTCCCATCACACCTTCATCAGATCGGCTTCCTTGGCGACGGCGTGTTCGTCGATTTTCTTGACGGCTTTGTTAGTCAGGGTCTGCACCTCCTCCTCGAAGTCTTTCTGGCCGTCCTCGGTGATGTCGT
>JBILFE010000559.1:0-3267 GCA_044351705.1 Luteolibacter sp.
CAGCCGGATTGACGGCGAGGCCCAGCCCCGGCTCAAAACCGAATTGGTGCGCTGGAGTGCCAAGTGGCTGATTCCATCGTTTGTGGCGATGCCGTTTATTCTTGGCTGGTATTTGTGGACGGTACCCGAGTCGCAGCGAGCCTTGTTGCAGTTGGGCATGACCACCATCGGCACCGGTGCCTTCACTCAGGTCACACGCGTGGCCTTGCTCATGGTCCTGAGCTCGGCCACCGTGGTTGGGGTGGTGTACTTTCTGGCGTGGCGTCTGCCACTCTCGTTTGGTCGCTCGCACGCCTTGGCGGTGTTATTGCTAGGGTTGGTGGTCACCGCCGCGGGCGAATACAGCCGTGAAATGTTGCGCAAACCGTATGTGGTGGGCCGTTACATGTTCTCCAATGGCGTGCGCATCAGCGAGGTGGCCGGCTTCAACCGCGATGGTTATCTGCCCAAATCCCCGTGGTTGCCGGCCAATGCCACGCCTCTCCAACAAGGACAGACCATGTTCCGCGGGCAGTGCATGGCCTGCCATACCTTGGATGCTTACCGCCCAATGAAGGGCTTGCTGGCTGGTCGCGACCGCGTGGCCATCGTCAGGCTCCTCGCCATCCTCCACGACTACAAAGACGACTCTCCCTACAAGGCATTCATGCCACCTCTGGTCGGCACCGCGGAAGAAATCAGCGCGCTCACCGATTACCTCGAATCCCTCACCGTCGCTCCTGCTGCCAAGTAGCACGGTGCCCATCAGCGATGGCAGGGACCCGTTTCCGACGGGTCCGGTTGGGGCATGGCGACGGCGGATTCGTTAGACCAAATCACCTAAGGACCGGCCGGATGAAAAATGGGCAGAGATGCCAGTAACTGCAGCCTCACTCCCGCCGGACGCCCCGGAAGTCCGGTGGGGGCGGGGCCACGGTTGATCGCGTCTCCATTCCTCGCTGTTGCCGCCGGTTCCAGGGAGGGCCGCCTAACAAAAATATCCTGGCCCCGCCCCAGCCGGACCGTTTGGAAAACGGTCCCTGCCGAGCCATAGGGACGCAAATTGGCAGGGACGCCTTTCCAAGGCGTCCGGTGCGGGCGAGGCCGCAGTTCTCTGTCGCGCCATCACTCGCAGGATTCCGCTCGGACACAGGCCTGCGATTGGATTGAGGGTTTTCTGCCTGTTGTCTGAGCCCATTCGTCCAATTCGTTGTTTGAACTTCGGTTATCCGGTTGAACCCGAAATTCGAAGTTTATTTCAAAAACATCCGTGGTTTTCTTTCCCCATTGCAGGAATTTAACTTCGGATTTTGGGTTGAATGGCGCGAAAGTTTTTTCACACAGCCCCTTGACTCATAAGTTTTAATCTATACTTTATAGTTCGCATTAGTGACTCCACTTTACACTCGGTCCCATGCATCTATCCAAAAAATCCGAATACGCGTTGCGCGCGGCGATCAATCTGGGGATAGCGGCGCAGATGGGGCGCGGGGCCTTGCCCGGATCGGAACTGGCGGAGGTCAACCGCCTGCCGCTCAAGTTTGTCGAGCGCATCCTGCAGGAATTGCGCGACGCCGGGTGGGTCGAAACCTACCGCGGGAAATTCGGCGGCTATTCGCTCACCCCACAAGGCCTCGCCAGCAAGATCGGTGACATCGTGCGCCTGATGGACGGGCGCTTGGCTCCCATCTGCTGCGCCAGCGAGCATGCCTATCAAAAATGCAGTTGTCCGGACGAAGTGCATTGTGGCTTGCGCATGCTCATGATCGATGTGCGCAATGCCATTGCCAATATCCTCGACCGCTACACCCTGGCCGAGGTGGTGGATGTAACGGTGCGCAAAATGCACCGCGCCGGCGTGAGTCCGCCGTTTGCCCCGCCCGGGGACGAGGCCCCGCAGGGCAAGCGCGCCAGGGTCAAGGCCGATCCCGCCGATGGCTTCCTGGCCGGCTTCCTGCAACATGCCACAGCCACCTCCTCCACGGAAATCATCACGCCCCATCCGGATGCACCGACCTACTTTATCTAACAAAAAATCCGCCGCGCTCCCATGCACCCGCATTTATCACCAACCCGACCATTCCCCTTCGTCACCCTCACCGCCATGGTGCTGCTGGGCTTGGCTGCCTGCCACAGCAAGAGCGCCGGCAAGCGCCTCACCTTGCTCAATGTTTCCTATGATCCGACGCGGGAATTCTATGCCGAAGTCAACAAGGCCTTCGCCGCGGATTGGGAACAACAGCACGGCGAAAAGCTCGAGATCAAGCAATCCCACGGCGGTTCCGGCAAACAGGCCCGCTCGGTCATCGACGGGCTGGAGGCCGATGTCGTCACGTTGGCGCTGGCCGGAGACATCGATGCCGTGGCCAAGGCCGGCCTGCTGGATTCCGCCTGGGCCACGAAGCTGCCGCACCACAGCGCCCCCTACACCTCCACCATAGTGTTTGTGGTCCGCAAGGGCAACCCCAAGGGCATCAAGGATTGGGGCGATCTAACGGGCGAGGGCGTCCAAGTCATCACCCCCAATCCAAAAACTTCCGGCGGTGCGCGCTGGAACTATCTGGCGGCCTGGGCCTGGGCCGCACACCAATACGGCGGAGATCAGGCCAAAACCAGGGACTATATCGCCCGCCTGCTGGGTAATGTTCCGGTGTTAGACTCCGGTGCCCGTGCCGCCACCACCACCTTCGCCCAGCGCGAAATCGGCGATGTGTTTCTATCCTGGGAAAATGAGGCCTGCCTGATCGAAAAGGAGTTTCCCGGCAAAATGGCCATCATCTATCCATCTGTCAGCATCCTGGCCGAGCCGCCGGTCGCCGTGGTTGATGCCAACGCGAAAAAACACGGCACACAGCAAATCGCCCAGGCCTATCTGGAGTTTCTCTACACCGAGGCGGGGCAGCAAATCGCCGCCAAACATTTCTACCGCCCGCGCAATCCCGCAGTGGCTTGCGCCCTGCCGGCCATCACGCTCGTCACCGTGGATCAAGCGTTCGGCGGCTGGGCCACCGCCCAAAAACTCCACTTCGATGACGGCGGCACCTTCGACCAACTCTACGGCTCCAAACCCTGACTTCGCAGCGACGATGAGACGCTAGAATGAGACGCAAGACACAAGACTTGAAGACCCAAGACAAAAAAAGAGAACCTCCTGTGCCGGGCTTCTTCGCTTGCGTCTTGTGTCTTGTGGTCTTGCGTCTCCTCTCCCGTTTCGAATTTAATATTTAGGATTTAGGATTTTATACCATGCCCCCACGTCGCGTCATCCCCGGCTTCGGATTGTCTCTG
>JBILFE010000561.1:0-3252 GCA_044351705.1 Luteolibacter sp.
CATCCTGGCATGCCACGCCCGCGCCGGCGCGGCGGACTTGCCCGCGCAGATCACAAGCCTGCGCCTGGCAATCAACGACCTGACAAAATCTTTCGGCGCAGGCTATGCCAGCGGCGGAACTTTCGCCACGCGACTGTTGGAGCTGGAGCAGCGCCTGGCGGCGTCCGGCACCAGCCAGGAATTGACCGCCGCGGTGACGCAACTTCGCAACGACGCGCTGCTGGCCAATCCGCTGTTGGACTTCGAGCGTCTGCTGCTGGTCCAGCGCGATTCTAACAAACTCGGGCTGCCTCAAAACTGGGAAGGCAACTCGAGTCTCCCCCGCAACGGCTTCAACAACCACATCACCGTGCTCTCCCCCGTTAGGCCTGACGGCGAGCTGCGCCCGTTGTTCCGGCCCGAAGGCGGCCGCTTTGTCGGGGATGTCGATTTGGATTTTGATGCGAAACGAATGTTGTTTTCGATGCCCGGCGACAACGGCCGCTGGCAGGTGTTTGAGATGGGGGCGGACGGCGGCAGTCCCCTACCCTTGCCGCTGATTCAAGAACCCGACGTGGATAATTACGACGCCTGCTACCTGCCTGACGGCAACATCATCTTCGGCTCCACCGCGCCGTTCACCGGCGTGCCCTGTGTCGCCGGCTCCTCTCACGTGGCCAATCTCTATCGGCTGGAGAGGTCCAGCGGGGCGATCCGCCGCCTGACCTTTGATCAGGACCACAATTGGTGTCCCACGGTATTGAACGATGGCCGGCTGCTTTATCTGCGTTGGGAATACTCGGACATCCCGCACTTTGCGGCCCGCATTCTCTTTCACATGAACCCGGATGGCTCGGACCAAAAGGAGTATTACGGCAGCGGTTCCTATTGGCCCAACGCCATGTTTTATGCGCGGCCGATCCCAGGCTCGGCCACCCGCTTTGCCGCAGTGGTCGGCGGCCATCATGGCCAGCCGCGCATGGGCGAACTGGTGCTCTTCGACACCGCCCAAGGCCGCTTCGAGGCGGATGGCGCGCTCCAGCGCATCCCCGGCCGCGGCAAGAAAGTCGAGCCGCTCATTCTGGATAACCTGACCGACGCGTCGTGGCCGAAGTTCCTGCATCCGTGGCCGCTGAGCGACAAGTATTTCCTGGTCGCTGCGCAACCGGCGGCCGGCTCGAAGTGGGGTATCTATCTGGCGGACGTGTTCGACAACCTGGTCTTGGTCAAGGAATGCCCGGATGCCAGCGCGTTGCTCGAACCCATCCCCTTGCGGTCGGCCGTGCGGCCGCCGGTGGTGCCATCAAAAGTCCACCCTAACCAAACTGACGCGGCGGTTTCCATTCTCGATGTTTATGCCGGTGCCGGCCTGGCGGGAGTGCCGCGCGGCACCGTCAAACAACTGCGCCTGTTCACCTATCACTTCGCCTACCACGGCATGGGCGGCCAAACCAACCGGGTCGGCCTCGACGGCCCATGGGACATCAAGCGCATCATGGGCACCGTCCCGGTCGAGGCCGACGGCTCGGCGTATTTCCGGGTGCCGGCCAACACCCCGATCTCGGTCCAACCCCTCGATGCCAATGGCCAGGCGGTTCAACTCATGCGCAGTTGGATGACTGCCATGCCGGGCGAAACGCTCTCATGCGTCGGCTGCCATGACCGGCAAAACTCGACCCCGCCGACTAACAAGTGCGTCGCCCTAACAAAACCACCGGCGGCAATCACGCCGTGGCGCGGGCCGGCACGCGGGTTTTCATTTGTGCGTGAGGTGCAACCGGTGCTCGACCGGCTCTGCGTCGGCTGCCACGACGGCACGAGTGAGCCGGGACGCAGCGCGTTGCCCGACTTGCGGGCCGCGCCGCCGGTCCATCCCCAAGCCGGCAACGCCGGATATAACAACGCCACCCAGTTCACCCCATCGTATATTGCGCTGCGCTCCTACGTGCGTGGCCACACGATCGAAAGCGACATGCATCTGCTCACTCCCTGCGAGTTCAGCGCCGACACCACCGAGCTGATCCAACTGCTGCGCGCCGGCCATCACGGGGTGAAACCCGACGCCGAGGCGTGGGACCGACTCATCACCTGGATCGATCTCAACACACCGGCACACGGGACGTGGACCGAGATTGTCGGTGCGGCCAAGGTCACCGCCCAGCGCGACCGCCGCCGCGACATGCTCAGGCGTTACGCGCAACGCGACGAAGACCCCGAGGCCATTTCTAACGACACCGCAACCGCCGCCGCATGCGTGACCCCTATCAGTCAACCGGCACCCGCCACCGCCGCAATCCCCAATCCGCCAGGCTGGCCCTTTGATGCCGCCGAGGCCCGCCGCCGCCAAACCGCAACCGGCAGTTACCAACGCCAACTCGACCTTGGCAAGGATGTCAAACTCGACCTGCTGCGCATCCCCGAGGGCGCTTTCCTAACGAGCGGACCTAACAATAATGCAACACCCGTGCCGATTTCTATCAATGAGCCGTTCTGGCTGGGCCGCTGCGAGATCACCAACGAGCAATACGCGTGCTTCGACCCGGACCATGACAGCCGGATCGAGCGCGGCGATTTCCTTCAATTCGGAGAAACCGAACGCGGCTATCCGGCTAACAAACCCAAACAACCGGTGGTCAGGGTTTCCTGGAATGAGGCGATGGCATTCTGCCGCTGGCTGTCTAGCAAAACTGGCGAGCCTTGCACCCTGCCCACCGAGGCGCAGTGGGAATACGCCTGCCGCGCCGGCACCGCCACCCCGCTCTGGTTCGGCGGCCTGGATGCCGATTTCTCGAAATCCGCCAATCTGGCCGATCACTCGTTGCGGGTCATGCCGACTTTCGGTTGGGGCCTGCCCTCCGGCGCGGTGCCGCCGTGGCGCCCGGCCATTGATTCTATCAACGACGGCTTCCGGGTGGCCGCTCCCGTGGGATCATTCGCGCCCAATGCGTGGGGACTCTGCGACATGGCCGGCAACGTCTGCGAGTGGACCAGCGGCGATTGCGGCCCGGACCGCAAAGCCGTGCGCGGCGGTTCGTGGTCGCAGCGCCCGGCGCAGGCGACATCGACGAGCCGTCTCGGCTACCGGCCGTGGCAGCGGGTCTATCATGTCGGCTTCCGCGTCGTGGTTGCGGGCAAGACCGGGGCCACCACAAATGCGCCCCCGTGAAGGGGGGGATTGCATTGAACATCGAACATCGAACATCGAACATCGAACATCGAACATTGAACATCGAACATCGAACATCGAACAGATGAGGTGAAAGTAACAGAGTG
>JBILFE010000035.1:0-11577 GCA_044351705.1 Luteolibacter sp.
ATCCTGCCCATCGGCTCTATCAGCGATGGATTCGAGCGCAGGTAGCGGTAGCTTTTCCAAGCCACGGTCATTTCGTGGATATCGCGGTGGAGGCGCACAGCGCCAGGCAGGCGCGCTGTGATATTGGTGGCGAAGCCGCGTCGCTGGTTGTTATGAAAAACCTCCTCGAGTTGATGCATCCGGCTCAGATAGCTTCCGCTGCAAACCCCATTGCGATAGCGCTCAACCTCGACCATGTGCAGCATGTCCTGGGGTTTGTAGGGACCTGGCTTGTAGCGCAGCATGCGCGCGATGGCCAGGGCGTTTTCATAATAGGTCCAGCAATCCATCGCGGTGAGATTGACCACTGGGGACTCGATTCGATCATCCACTTCCAAGGTGTAGTTCTGATAGGGGATGCCGAGCATTTCCCGGGCCACCCGAATGGTGCGATTGGCAAGTGGCAGGGAGCGCCAATTTTCGCGTTCGGCCTTGGCGACGATTGAATAAAACCTTGCCTCACCCTTGAACACCGTGCCCATCTGCAAGCGCGGCGCGCTCGGCGGCGTGACGCTGTGACCCCCGGTGGCACTCGCATAAACCTGTTGAGGGCCATCCGGCTGCGGGCCGGCAAGCTCCGCACGGCCACAACCAGCCGAACTCCAACTGATAAGCGCGATCAGCACAGTTGTGTTTTTCATCGACGTCATCATAGGTGCATTATGCCGGGGAAGCAACGGCCGACTTTGGCATTGTGCTGAAGCGACACGGGGCCACTCAGAATCCCGCGGGATGCCTCATGACATGGCCGAGTACTTCGCGGGTTTGCGGCTTCCATCGTGGGCCGCTGCGACCACCGGGGCCGCCGGTATCCAACCGCAAACCCGCAAGGGTCATGAACGCATGACCGTTGCGGACGTAAATGGTGATCCATTTTCCAGGCCCGGGGTGGCCGTAATTAAAATACTCCTTGGACGATAGGGACCCGCTGATGAGCCCGGCCTCACGCAGCACGTAGGAAACCGTCCCGGAACAATCATAGCCGGAATCAAGCAATTGGGCATGCCCCCCACCCCACTTGTAGGGCATGTGTTGCAAGCGGTTGGCCGCAGCCATGGCGCGCCTCACCACCATGGGTGAGTTGCTCGGGGGGAAAGCCAGTCCGCGGGTCAAATGAACCCCGCCTGAATCATACCGATATGACACCGGTTGCCTCGCCTTGACTTGATGGGAACACGACACCATGCCCAAGCCCATGGGCATGGCTGCAAAGACAAGGGGAAGAATGCGCCTCACGGGCGGAGCATTTCAAAATTAATCAGGATAATCAAACTGTTTTTATGTGGCCATTGAGCCAGGCAACGGCCAGGTCCAGTGCGCGGGCGCGATGGCTGAGGCGGTTTTTCACGCTGGCATCAAGTTCCCCGAATGTTAGCTCAAACCCCAGCGGGACGAACAAGGGGTCATAGCCAAAACCGCCGGTGCCGCGCGGATTCTCCGTGATATTGCCTTCCACGATACCGTAAAAATCCGCTTGTGCCGAGCCATCCTTGGCCAACACCATGGTACAACAGAAGCGGGCACAGCGCCCGGTTTTGCCAGTCATTTCGCGTACCAGGCGAGCGTTGTTCAATGCATGATTGCCCTCCTCGCCGCCGAAGCTTGATGACCACACACCCGGCGCGCCATCCAGAGCGTCAACCTCCAAGCCAGAATCATCCGCCAGAACCCAGCCATCGACGCAACGACTGATGCCCTCAGCCTTGAGCCTGGCATTTTCCAGGAAGGTGCTGCCGGTTTCCTCGATTTGTGGGAAATCTGCAAAGTGGGTGGCGTCGAGCACCTCGAAGCGGGCACCCAGGATCGCTTGGATTTCGGCGGTTTTGTGATGATTGCGGGTGGCTACAATCAAGCGTGGCAGTGTTGGCATGGCCCAGCCGTAAACTAATTCCTGAGCACCCGACAAGATTATTGAAATAATCCGCCAGTCAGGAACGCATTACTGATGTGATGAAAGCCATAACCCATCTTGCAGTTTTCGCATTGTCCGCAAGCTCGCTGGTCAGCAGCGCATTCGCCGAGCCCCTCAAGGGGTGGAGCGAGGATCTGACAAAAGCCCTCGAAATTGCCAAAGCCCAGAATAAATCGGTGCTGGTCGAGTTTACCGGTTCGGATTGGTGCCCGCCATGCAAGATGATGCGCAAGGAAGTCTTCTCGAAAAAGGACTTCGTGGCCGCGGCGGCGAAAAAGTTCATCCTCGTGGAAATCGACATGCCGCGCGGGGATAAGGAAGTGGCGAAGAAAAACCAGCCGCTCGTTGAGAAATATAAGGTTGATGGCTTCCCGACGGTCATTCTGCTTGATTCCGCCGGCAAGGAGTTCGGCCGCTTCTATGCGAGCGAACACCCGAAAACCGAGGACTTCCTCAAGCGCCTCGACACCGAGCTGGAGAAAAAAGGCCTCGATTAAGCGCCATCTGCCAGCCTCGTTAGGTTAGCTGCCGCAGCGGTTTTGCTTTTCAAGCAGGGCTGTATCCGTCACAGTACGTGTGTTCTCCATCAATCACACATGTCTGACACCCGCAAACCGTTCCCCTTCAGCGAATTCGAACCCGCATGGCAGGCCCGTTGGGACTCTGACAAGACCTTCCGCACTCCCGGCCCCGGTGATGCGGGCTTTGATCCCGCCAAACCGAAATACTACGTGCTCGACATGTTTCCCTATCCGAGCGGCAGCGGCCTCCACGTCGGCCACCCGGAAGGATATACCGCCACGGATATCATCGGCCGTTACAAACGCATGCGCGGCTTCAACGTCCTGCATCCAATGGGCTACGATTCCTTCGGCCTGCCCGCCGAACAATATGCCATCAAAACCGGCCAGCACCCGGCGGTCACCACCGCCGCCAACATCGAAAATTTCCGCCGGCAACTCAAGGCACTCGGGTTTGCCTACGATTGGGAGCGTGAAATCGCCACCACCGATCCGCAATATGTGCGCTGGACGCAGTGGATATTCCTGCAACTCTACAATTCGTATTTCGACGACGCGGCAGGTAGTGCCAAACCAGTCGCCGAACTCAGCGCCAAAGGCTGGACCCGCGATCAAATCGACGATGTCCGCCTCGCCTATGTTGCGGAAGCCGCCGTCAATTGGTCGCCTGATCTGGGCACCGTGCTTGCCAACGAAGAAGTTGAGGAATGGCGTGCCAAAGGCCACACCGTCGAACGCCGACCGCTGCGCCAGTGGATGCTGCGCATCACCAAATACTCCCAGCGACTCATCGATGAACTCGATACCCTTGACTGGCCGGAGGGCATCAAGCTCCTCCAGAAAAATTGGATCGGACGCAGCGAAGGCGCGTCTGTTAGATTTCAAATTTCAAATTTCAAATCTGAAATAGAGGTGTTCACCACCCGGCCGGACACGTTGTTTGGGGCGACCTACATGGTTCTAGCGCCCGAGCACCCGTATGTTGCGCAAATCACCACGGCTGCGCACAGCACGGCTGTCGAAGCCTATCAACATGCTTGCGCCTCCAAGTCCGACATGGACCGGGGCGACCTCAACAAGGACAAGTCAGGTGTCTTCACCGGCGCATTCGCCATCAACCCGGTTAACGACGCACTAATTCCCATTTGGATCGCCGACTATGTGATGATGGGCTACGGCACCGGTGCCATCATGGCCGTGCCTGCTCATGACGAACGCGACTTTGAATTCGCCAAACGCTTCGCGCTGCCGATGGTGCAGGTGGTAGCGGGGCGCCCCCTCACCCCCCCCGCCGCTACAATCCGCCTTCTGCGACCCCGGCATCGCCGTTAACTCCGGCTTTCTCAATGGTCTTGCCACCGCTGCGGCCAAGGCCAGGATGATCGACTGGCTCGAATCCAACGGCCTAGGCGCGCGCCGCATCCAATACAAACTCCGTGACTGGTTGTTCTCCCGCCAGCGCTACTGGGGCGAGCCATTCCCCATCGTCTGGAAGGACGGTCGCCACCAAGCCATCACCGAAGCCGAGCTGCCGCTGCTGGCTCCACCACTGGAGGATTACAAGCCCAGCGGCACGCCCGAGCCATTGCTCAGCAAGGCGCGTGAATGGGTGGAACTGCCCGACGGTTCGGTTAGGGAAACCAACACCATGCCGCAGTGGGCCGGGTCATGTTGGTATTATCTGCGCTATTGCGATCCGGGCAACTCCGCGCGCTTCATCTCCGAAGCAGCGGAGGCTTACTGGTCAGGCACAGGCGACGTGATCGACCCGATGGGCACGGCCGGCCCGCCCGTGTCCCCAGCCGTCGGCATGGTCGATCTGTACGTCGGTGGCACCGAGCATGCGGTGCTGCATTTGCTTTACGCCCGCTTCTGGCACAAGGTCCTGTTTGATCTTGGCCATGTCCACACACCGGAGCCGTTCCAGCGGCTGGTCAATCAGGGGCTTATCCTCGGCGAGGACGGTCAGAAAATGTCCAAGTCCCGCGGCAATGTCGTCAACCCCGATGATGTGGTCAGCGAGTATGGCGCCGATTCCCTGCGCCTCTATGAAATGTTCATGGGTCCGCTGGAACAGGTCAAACCGTGGCAAATGCAAGGCGTCGAAGGCGTGTCCCGCTTCCTGGCCCGCGTCTGGCGCGTCGCCCTGGAGCAAGATCAGGCCGGCGCATGGCAGGTATCTAACAAGATTGAGGACGTCCCCTGCGCCGACGCTCAATTGCTGCGCGTGGTTCACGAGACGATCCGGAAAGTCGGTGAGGACATCGAGAAGTTGAGTTTCAACACGGCCATCTCGCAGATGATGATATGCACCAAAGCGTTCATCCAGGCGGAGGTCGTGCCACTGGGGGAATTCATCCAATTTCTAACGGTACTCAATCCGTTTGCGCCGCATCTTTCCGAGGAAGTCCACAAACGCTTGGCGGCGGCTTTCAAGCGGCAATCGCCTCTTCTATCCGAATCGACGTGGCCCGCATACGATCCAGCCGCGCTGGTCCGCAACGAGGTCGAACTCGTCGTTCAGGTCAATGGCAAGCTGCGCGAGCGGCTCATGATTTCCAAGGATGCGGATGAGGCGGCCGCCACAGCTGCCGCCCTGGCCAGTGCCAAGGTCCAGGAGTACACCGCAGGCAAGACCATCCGCAAGATCGTCTATATTCAAGGCAAGCTATTGAATTTTGTTGCGACTTGACCGCCACTCCGCCCGGCGGGTGGATCCGGAGGGATCATCCATGGCCATTCCCATTCTAACACACCTATGAAAGCGCTGGTAAAAAAATTTGCGGAGCCAGGTCTCTGGATGGAAGATGTGCCAGAACCGACCCTTGGGATCAACGATGTGCTGATACGGGTGGATCGCACCGGCATCTGCGGGACCGATGTGCACATCTACAAATGGGACGCGTGGTCGCAGGCCACCATTCCCGTGCCGATGGTTGTGGGCCATGAGTTTGTCGGCGAGGTTATCGAGATTGGATCCAATGTAGCGGACTTCCATCCAGGTGACATTGTCAGTGCCGAAGGGCATGTGGTATGCGGGCGATGCCGCAACTGCCTGGCAGGCCGGCGGCACTTGTGCAAGGACACCCTTGGAATAGGGGTGAACCGCACCGGAGCCTTCGCGGAATATATCTCGGTTCCCATGACCAATGTGTGGCATCATCGCCCCGGCATGGATCTGGATGTCGCGGCGATCTTCGATCCGTTGGGCAATGCCGTGCACACGGCGTTGTCGTTTGACTTGTTGGGTGAGGACGTGCTGATCACGGGTGCCGGGCCGATAGGGATCATGGCGGCGGCGGTGGCGAAACATGCCGGGGCGCGTTATGTGGTCATTACCGATGTGAATGACTACCGGCTTGAGCTGGCCATGAAGATGGGTGCCAGCGTGGCCCTCAATGTGAAAACCGGCAACCTGCGCGAGGTGCAGGAACGACTGGGCATGAAGGAAGGCTTCGACGTGGGGCTGGAAATGTCCGGCCATCCCGAGGTGTTTTGCGACATGATCGACAACATGTGTCACGGCGGCAAGATCGCCATGTTGGGCATCCAAAACGCACCGCTCGCCATCGACTGGAACAAGGTGGTTTTCAACATGCTCACCATCAAGGGGATCTACGGGCGGGAGATGTATGAGACATGGTATAAGATGACGGCAATGCTGGAAAGCGGGCTCAACATCAGTCCGGTCATCACCCACCGGTTCCACTACACGGAATTCGAAAAAGGCTTTGAGATCATGCTCAGCGGCCAATCCGGCAAGGTGGTGCTGAACTGGCGGTAAGGCGGCCACTGGCACTCCA
This sequence comes from Luteolibacter sp., assembly GCA_044351705.1. GTDB lineage: Bacteria > Verrucomicrobiota > Verrucomicrobiia > Verrucomicrobiales > Akkermansiaceae > Luteolibacter. The sequence goes on from JBILFE010000035.1 coordinate 6,276, forward strand.
AAATTTTCATGGAGTTGATCTATGACAAGCGATTTTCAAGGACACGTGGAACAACAGTTGGCGGCGATTCGCGCCGCCGGCACATACAAGGATGAGCGGGTCATCATGACACCGCAAGGCACCACCATCCGTGTTGCGGACGGTAGCCAGGTGCTCAACTTGTGCGCCAACAACTACCTCGGCCTGGCGCAACATCCCGCGGTGACCGCCGCCGCAAAAGCCGCGCTTGATAGGTGGGGATACGGCATGGCTAGCGTGCGATTCATTTGCGGCACCCAGAGTGTCCACAAGGAGCTGGAACACAAAATCAGTGAGTTCCTCGGAACCGAGGACACCATTCTCTACACATCATGCTTCGACGCCAACGGAGGCTTGTTCGAACCCTTGTTAGACGAAGCCGACGCCATCATCAGCGACGCGCTGAACCACGCCAGCATCATCGACGGCGTGCGCCTCTGCAAGGCGCGCTGCCATCGCTATGCCAACAACGATATGGCTGATCTGGAAGCCAAATTGAAGGAATCCACGGCTGCCCGTTTCAAGATGATTGCCACCGACGGGGTGTTCTCCATGGACGGCACCATCGCCAATCTCGCAGCCATCTGTGATCTCGCCGATAAATACGGTGCGCGGGTCATGGTGGATGATTCACATGCAGTGGGCTTCATGGGCCGTACCGGACGCGGCACCCACGAACATTGTGACGTCATGGGCCGGATTGATGTTATCACCGGCACGCTCGGCAAAGCGCTCGGCGGCGCCAGCGGCGGCTACACCAGCGGCCGCAAGGAAATCATTGAACTTCTGCGTCAGCGGTCCCGCCCATACCTCTTCAGCAACACCCTCTGTCCGTCCATCGCCGGGGCCACCCTCAAGGTGCTCGAACTGCTCACACAATCCACGGCACTGCGCGATCAACTTGAGGCTAACACGCAATTCTTCCGCCGCGGCATGACTGAACTCGGATTCAGCATGCCGCCGGGGACTCATCCGATCTGCCCGATCATGCTGGGTGATGCCAGCCTCGCCACAACACTGGCAGACGCCATGCTGGCCAAGGGGGTGTATGTGATCGGTTTCAGTTATCCGGTTGTGCCGCAAGGCAAGGCGCGCATCCGCACCCAAATCTCGGCGGCTCACAGCATGGATGATATGCTCCTGGCACTCGGCAAATTTGCCGAAGCAAAAAACGAACTGTCGATCTGACCGGCAATCGGGTGGCACGCTTGGTGTGACTGGAAATCCGGCTTGGTTCGCAACGCGCCGCCGAATACAAACGCGAAAGATTACTTGTCAGAACGGTGTGGATGTCTAGCGTCCATGGCAACGAGACCCATTTATGAAAACAATCAAAATCATGGCGGCGGCGTTTGCAGGCGGGATACTGCTGAGCGGATGTTCATCCACTTTCCAGAATAATGCAGTGAGCCCATCGGGATTCCTCAGCAACTACGGCCAGTTGAAGCACCGCGGCGGGGACACCGCTCAGTTGAGCTATGTCAACCCCCATGTCAACTTGCGCGCGTATAACAAGATCATGATCGATCCCATCCGCGCTTATGCCAAGGACTCCAACACCGGTCTGGCTAAACTGTCCAAGCAAGACCAGCAGGCATTGTTGAACTATTTTGATGCCGCGCTGCGCCAACAGTTGGGAAAAGATTACACACTGGTTAGCCAAGCCGGTCCCGGTGTGGTGCGTCTGCGTGTGGCCGTCACCGAGGCGGTCAAGTCGCAGGTGGCGCTCGACACGCTTTCATCAGTGGTCCCGGTCGGAATAGCGCTTGGCGCTGTGAAGAAAGTGGTGACAGGGACGAATCTATCAGTCGGCTCGGTGGGAGCGGAGTGCGAAGGACTCGATTCGCAGACCGGCATTCGGCTCTTTGCGGCGGTTGATGCCCGCGCCGGACGCAAGTACACCGGCAAATTTGACAAGTTCGACAAATGGCACACCGCCAAGGATGCTTTTGACTTGTGGGCGGTCCAATTGCGGACCCGCCTGGCCAGCGTGAGGTCCGGCACCTGATGCTGCGGGGCTCGCGCCTCGGGATTTAACGAAACGCAGAACCGAGCGGAGCGAGATAGACTTGAGCGGAGCGAAAGCCCCGCAGGGGGACCGCCGGAGGGCGGGATCAACCGCTGAGGTCGCGGAGGGATTCGCGGAGCTTTTTGCTGGAGATTGGCACCCGGTCGTCAGTGCCAGAGCAGCATTAGAACTCAGCATTCGACCTCACAATGGCCACGGGGTCGAGCAAGTTCAATTCCCTGATATTTGGGTAAATCGCGGCAAAGAAACCACTGAGGAACTGATTACCACTGAGAGCACTGATAATTAATTGATATATATATATTTTCAGTGGTTTCAGTGGTAATCAGTGTTTCAGTGGTAAAAATCGTCATCCACGATCCCCAAAAAAACCCAGCTTGACCGCACCTTCGGGGGATTTTCCGAGCTCAGGAACTGTGAAGTTGGCTCAATGCTCGCGGCAGAATTGCTCGAAGCGGGTGAGGCCTTCGTTGAGCACGTCCAGGGTGGTGCAGTAACTCAAGCGGATGCCTTCATCATAGCCAAAGGCGATGCCCGGCACGGCTGCCACCTTGTAGCGTGACAACAGCTTGTCACAAAGGTTGAGTGATTTGAGACCCATGTTGCCAGTGTACACGAAGAAGTAGAACGCACCCAGTGGCTCCACCACCCGGATGTTGGAAATCGCCTTGAGGCGGGCAAGCATGAACTGGCGTTTCACGTCGTACTCGCCGCGCAGATCCTCGATGAAGGTCTGATCGCCCTGTAGCGCTGCCAACGCACCGTATTGCGCAAAGGTCGTCGCATTGGACACCGTGTGATTTTGAATCTTGTCGATCGCATCGGCGAATGGCTTTGGCGCCGCGGTGTATCCCAGGCGCCAACCGGTCATGGAGTAGCACTTGGAGAATCCGTTGACGGTGATGGTCAGGTCGCGGATGTCGTCACTGAGGGTGGCGATGGAGACATGCTTGGCCTCGCCATAGACGAGTTTTTCGTAAATCTCATCGGACAGGATCACAATGTCTTCGCCCACGGCGATGTCACCGATGTCGCGGAGTTCCTGTTGCGTGTATACGGCGCCGGTCGGGTTGCCCGGAGAATTGAGAATGACCATTTTGGTGGCCGGGGTCATGGCCTCCTCGAACTGCTTGGCCGTCATTTTCCAACCCGTGGATTCCAGGGTATCGACAATGACCGGCACACCACCGGCGAGTCTCACCATTTCAGGATAGGAAACCCAGTAGGGGGCCGGGATGATGACTTCATCGCCTTCTTCCACCACCGCCAGAATGGCATTGAAACAAGCCATCTTGGCCCCGGCGGTGAGACAGATTTGCTTCGGATCGAACTCCAGAGCGTTATCCGCCAGCAATTTGGCGGCGATGGCCTCGCGCAGTTCCAAGATGCCGCCGGAGGGGGTGTATTTGGTGCGACCTTCGTGAATGGCTTGGATGGCGGCGGCCTTGATGAAGTCGGGGGTGTCGACTTCCGGTTCGCCGCCGGCCAGGGCATAGACTTCCTCGCCTTTCGCGATCATGGCCTTGGCCTGATTGGTGACAGCGAGGGTGAGGGACGGATTGACCTTGGCAATACGGGATGAGATGCTTTCCATGGGAGCGCGTGTTTGAGGGGGGGTGATCGCCTCACCGGGCGGAACAACTGAATGTGCGCATGCCCCGGAGCGGGCGGACGCCTGTTGTGGAGCATCCGCTCAAGGGTGGCAAGAGAAATGTCCATTGTATTCCCAAAAACGGCGCACCAAGCGCGGCTCACCGCCCCTGGACAAGAGGCCGTCATTGCTTATCCACCCGCCATCCGTGGTTAGTGAAACAACGCGGGTGATGCGTCAGTCCCGGGCCGCTGCTTCAAGGTCCAAATAGGTGGCCAGGAGGGCGTCATAGGTGGCCCCGGTGGCGGGGTCGGGCTCAAAGGTGGCGGTGGCCGGTGCCAGGGCTAGGGTGAGCGCGTCGTAGCTGTGGTGGCCGACGACATGAGCGGCGAGCATGGCGGCGCCGAGGGCGGCGGAGTCTTGGACGGCGATGGTTTCCACCCTGGCTTGGAAGACATTGGCCAGCGTCTGGAGGATGCCGGTGCTGCGCGACGCCCCACCGGTGACGCGGATGGTCTCAAAATCGCCGATCCATTGCGAATGCACCCGGATGGAGAGAATCTGCGCCTCGATGATGGCGCGGATTTTGGTTTCCGGTGTGGCGTGGGCGAAGTCGAAGTTGGCGCGCAGTCCGGGCTTGAGGACGGGCGGGGTGATTTCCGCCTCGAACCACGGCAGGGCCAAGTGGCCGTTGTTTCCGGCCGGCGTTTTTTCAAACGCGGTGACATCGAAAAATGTCCAATCCACGTGGGATTCCTCCCGGATGCGTTCGCGGGCGAGGGAGCCGTTTTTGAAGCAGGTGAGGCACATGAAGCCGCCGGTGGGATTGCCAAACACATGGCCGCATCCTTCCGGGTCGGTGCGATACGGGTCGAGCACCGCGAAAAATGTGTCGCTGGTGCCCAGGCTCACCACTGCCAGCCCGGGCCGGGTCGCACCGGTGCCCACCAGACTCGCCGGATTGTCACCCGTCCACGCGGCAATGGCCACCCCGCCGGAAAATCCGTATTTGGAAAAATAAGGCGCGAGTTGGCCGACGATGCTGTGGGTGGGCACGGCGGGCGGGAGTTTATCTAACAATCCTGGCGCGGTGGCCTCACAAATCGCGGGATCCCAGCCAAGGGTGTTGAGGTTGAGGAGGTTCATGCCCGCCCCATCGCCATAGTCGATGGGGGCATGCCCGCCACTGAGGACCGACGCCATGAACGATGAGACCAGATGGATTTTCGCGGTGTCGGCGTAGGCACCGGGATCTTGTTGATAGAACTTGCGGATTTGCGCGCCGGTGAAGCGCTCGATGGCGGGCGAACCGGTGTCGGTCTGGAGCCGTGCGCCAATGGCGGCAGTGACTTCCGCGCACTGGGCGCTGGTGGAGGAATCCATCCAGATTGGCGAGGTCTTGCGCGACAGGGCCGGGGCGAGTTGTTCCAGCAGGGTAGTTGCCGGATCGAGGGTGGCGAGGATGCCGGTGGCGTCGGAATTGAGATAGACCGACCCGTGTTGTTGGCCTGACCCGCCAATGCCGATGACTTTGTCCAAGGGCGCGCCGTCGGCCTGCATCCGCGTGAACAACAGATCAAGCGCCGCCACCCACAGCAACGGATCCGCATGTCTCTCCAGCGGGTCGGCAGCCGGGGCATAGGCCGCTTGGTATTGCGGCAGAT
>JBILFE010000037.1:0-11564 GCA_044351705.1 Luteolibacter sp.
AATTGTCAGTGCTCACGGGACGCTCCGCAGGCGCTCCCCAAACCCGCCACGCCCAGTCGCGGTGAACGCCAGACCTATCCAAAAAAACCCTATCTAACAATCATGGCGCTGCTGCTGGGCATCCTGGCGCTCAACAGCCTGCGCCTGGATTGGAAGATGGTCGCCACCAACGGCTCGATCGATTACCGCAACCGGGTCACGGGTGCGCGCCTGCTGGTGGCGGGGCAGGATCCCTATCATTACAAGTGGAGCGAGGGCGCGCCGGAGCGCTGGCGCGACCCCTATGACAACCCCGCCCTGCCCATCACGAAAACGACGGTGACTCCGGCCGTGCTTTTTCTAACCGAACCGTTGGCGGCACTGCCTTACCCGACATCCCAACTGGCTTGGTTGTTGGCGCAGTGGGGGCTGCTGCTTGGAACCTGGGGCTTGTGGCTGCGCCGGCTCGATGGCAAGCCGGCGCGCTGGCTGTGGTCGGCGGCGGTGGTGGGCTTCACCTATACCCTGGCCTGGCGCCACCATATTGATCGCGGCCAAGCCTATATGCTGCTGGTTTTTCTGCTCGCCGTATGGCTGAGCCTGTCGTTGCAGCGCGCACCGAAGCAATCGTGGGCGGCCGGCGTGGTTGCCGGGTTTTTGTTAGCCATGCGTCCGCCGCTGCTGTTGTTAGTGGTGCCGTTCGTGGCGCTGCAGCAGCGCCGACAATGGCTCGGCCTCATCCTGGGTCTGGGCTTGGGAGTGGCCGGACCCATGCTGCAGCGCGGGACATGTTGGGCGGATTATGCCACGGGCATGGCCACATGGTCGGAAGTGTACCGCACCAATCACAATCCGCGGCCGGGCGCGCAGGTGTTTCCTGACGCGATCGAGGGGCTGCCCATCGATCACTTGGCAAAGTACAGCGTCAAGCAGTATGTGGACACCTCGGTTTTCCGCTTGTTGCGCAGTTGGGGCTGGGCTCCGGTGTCCGACAAGCTGGTGCTCGCGCTGCTGGCTGTGTTGGTCGCCGCTTGGTTTTGGAGATTTGGCCGCGGGGCGCCGGAAACGGTCTTGCTCGGCATCGCGGCCTGGAGTTTCATCGTGGATTGGTTCCTGCCGGCCTATCGCTTCCCGTACACCGATGTCATGATTTTGAACGGGCTGGCCCTGGCCTTGGGATTGCCCGGCAGCCGTTGGTCGGTCCGGATTTTGGTCGTGCTGTCATTGTTGTCAGGCTGGTTGATGGTCGGCTTCCACCCTCCGTCGCGGTGGTGGATTTACCTGCCCTCGTTCGCTTTGTTAGGCGTGGCGCTCCACGGCTTGTTCCGCACGCGGGCGCTGCCGCAGCCTCAACCCAGCCCCAGCCAGGCATGAGACGGGTGGCGGTCATTGGTGGCGGGCCGGCGGGAATCACCGCCGCATACGCGCTGACGCAGAAAGGATGCGAGGTCGACGTTTTCGAGGCTGCTCCGCAGATCGGAGGCATGGCGCGCTCGTTCCCCTTATGGGGGGTGACGGTGGATTTGGGTCCGCATCGGTTTTTCAGCAAGAATGCCCGCGTCAACCACTTGTGGCACGACTTGGTCGGCCCCGACTATCAGATGGTGGAGCGCCTCACCCGGATTTTCTATCAAGGGAGGTTTTACGATTACCCGCTCAAGCCGGGCAATGCCCTGGGCAATCTGGGGTGGCTCGAAGCCGCCCGTTGCGCCGCGAGTTATGGGTGGCAGCTCATGGCGCGGCCATGGCGCGGCGCCCCGCCGGCCAGCTTCGAGGATTGGGTGGTTAGGGCATTTGGCCGGCGGCTTTACGAATTGTTTTTCCAATCGTACAGCGAGAAGTTGTGGGGGATTCCGTGTCACGAGTTGGACGTCGATTTTGCCGCGCAGCGGATCCAACATTTTTCCCTGGCGCGGGCGTTGTGGGCGGCGCTGGGATTGGAACGCACGCTCCACAAAACCCTGCTGCAACGGTTTCCCCATCCCATCCAAGGTGCCGGCGTCGTGTATGAAAGAATGGGCCAGCGCATCCGCGCATCCGGTGGCCGCATCCATCTTTCCAGTCCCATCGCGGGCGTGACGGCGGACGGCTTGGGCCTGCGATTGGACGACGGAGCGGAGCACCGCTTCGATGACGTGGTATCGACCATGCCGCTGACCCAATTGTGCCAGGCGCTGCCGGATCTGCCGGAGAGCGTGGGCCTCGCGTTGGATCGGCTGACTTATCGCCACACGATCATGGTCTATCTCAAGGTTGAGCATCCTTCGCTGTTTCCAGACCAGTGGCTGTACATGCAGTCACCCGACTTCCGCCTCGGGCGCATCACCAACTTCCGCAATTGGCCCAATGGCCAGGCCGCCGCCTCCGACGCGTCGATTCTGGCGCTGGAATATTGGTGCGACCCGGGCGATGCCTTGTGGTCCGCCCCGGATGCGGCATTGATCCAGATGGGCATCGAGGAAATGACGCGCACGGAGTTGCTGCGGGGCGCGCCGGTGAGTGACGGGGTGGTGGTGCGCGTGCCGCAATGCTACCCGGTGTATCGCAAGGGCTATCACGATTGGCTGGATCCCGTGGTGCGCCACTTGCAGACGGCCTGCCCACGGCTGCAAGCGATCGGACGTTGCGGTGCATTCAAATATAACAACCAAGACCACAGCATCCTCATGGGTTTGCTGGCCGCGGATAATATTGCCGATGGCGCGCACCACGATCTGTGGGCGATCAACACGGATTATGATATCTATCAGGAAGATGGGACCGTCCCCGGTGCGTGAGGTGGCGGCACCGTGAGACTTTTGGCGAAGGCTTCACCACGGGGTTTTGATATGCAGCGCCCGCAACAGGCACCATCCAAGCAGAGCCTCAAACAACAGGAACACTCCCGCGCCCGTCAGCGCCCCACTCAACCACACCGGACCGCAGAAGTAGGCTCCAACCAGCAAACCCAGTCCAGTCGTGCCGCGTATGAGACGACCTCGCTTGCCAATGTTGCGGGAAAATAGGAGGTTCATCGCTAGGGTGGATTGAGGGGTTGAATCAGGGGCATGGCGTGGATCGGGCCGGGGGGTGACTATGGAGCTTCATCCTGCGCCACGGCACTCGCGCAGCTTCGCATGGACCAAGGCGAGCTAAAGCCAACCGGCGGCCCGTTGTCAAGTTCGCTTTCCCAATCGGATGGACCTGGAGGATTTCGTGGTCGGGGATTTTCGCTTGTTGTTTTGGCAGGTGTGCCCTAACTTGGCGCTCCATGAAAACACCCTTAGCAGCCATGTTGTTCGCTGGCAGCCTGCTCGCCGGGCAGGCCGCTCCAATTGCAACCCTCATCGTTGACGGCCAAAATAATCACGACTGGAAGGCCACCACCCCGGTTATGAAAAAGCTGCTGGAAGCAAACGGCCTGTGCGCGGTGGAGGTGGCAACGGCCCCTGCAAAAGGCGGTGCCGAATTGGCGGCATTCAAACCGGATTTCGCCAAGTACAAGGTCATTGTGATGAATTACAACGGGGCGATGTGGGCTGAACCCACCCGCAAGGCATTCGAGGACTATATGTCCGGCGGCGGCGGCATGGTGGTGGTGCATGCCGCCGATAACTCGTTCACGCAGTGGCCGGCCTACAACGAAATGATCGCCGTCGGTGGCTGGTATGGGCGCAACGAAAAATCCGGCCCCTACCTGCGCTGGCGCGATGGCAAGCAGGTGCTCGACGACAAACCCGGTCCGGCCGGACATCATGGCCAGCAGCACGAGTACGTTTTGGATACCCGTGCACCCACGCACCCGATCATGGATGGCCTGCCGCCACAATGGCTGCATGCTGCCGATGAGTTATATGATTTCATGCGCGGCCCGGCGAAGAACGCGACGATTTTGGCCTCGGCGTTTGCCGATCCGAAGTTCGGCGGCAGCGGCGAACAGGAAGCCCAGTTGATCGTGATCAACTACGGCAAGGGCCGGGTGTTCCACATCATGATCGGCCACGGCCCGGAGGCCATGAAGTGCGTCGGCTTCATCACCCTGCTGCAACGCGGCACCGAATGGGCCGCCACCGGCAAGGTCACCCAGAAAGTCCCTGCGGATTTTCCCAAGGCTGACGCCGTAAGCCTGCGCCAGTGATTTTAATAGCTGTCCTTGTCGAGCTTCACCTTGCCGTGAAAAATGGAGTATATGACAATCGTGTAGGTTAGCACGAAGGGCACGCCGATGATGGCGATGAGGGTCATGATCCCCAGCGTCTTGGGGGTGGAGGCCGCGTTGTAAATGGTTAGGGAATGGGCCGGGTCCGGCGTGGCGTAGACCATGTTGGGGAACATCCCCAGCCCGAACAAGGCCATCAACAGCAGCATCGTCGCACATGAACTGACGAAGGCCGCGCCATCGCGGCCGCGGTGGATCTCCCGCGGCAGATTGGCGATGGCCAGCACCGACAGGACCACCACCACGAAAAGCATCGGTTGCTCGCGCAGGATATGGGTCATGCGCGGGACATACAGCAAGGTCGCCAGCGTGGTCAGGGAATAACAAATGATGAAAGTGATGATGAGCGGGTTGAGCCAAGTGCGGATGCGGGCCTGCAAGGCATCTTCGGTTTTCATGTGGAGGTAGAGGGCGCCGTGCATCGTGAAAAGGGCTACGGTGGTCACGCCCATGAGCAGGGCGTAGGGGTGCAGCAGGCCCATAAAGGTGCCGGCGAACTCGCCCCTGGCATCGAGCGGGATGCCCCACACAATGTTGCCCATGGCCACCCCGATGAGCAGGCCCGCACCGGTGCTGCCGGCACAAAACCCGCGGTCCCACCAGCGGCGCCACCACGTCCATGGTTCCTTGCTGCGGAACTCAATGGCCACCGCACGAAATATCAACGCAAACAACAACAGCATGAACGCCAGGTAAAACCCCGAGAACACCGTCGCATACACCGCCGGAAACGCCGCAAACAGGGCCCCGCCGCCGGTGACCAGCCACACCTCGTTGCCGTCCCACACCGGGCCGATCGCATTGTAAAACAGCCGCCGTTCACGGTCATCCTTGATGCCCAGAATCAGCGTGCCCACGCCGAGGTCGAAGCCGTCCAACATGGCGTAGCCGGCAAATAATACCCCCACCAATACAAACCAGAGCAAATTGTAATCCATATGCGTGTCAGGTTAGGCCCGGCTTTGATCGAGCCAGTTTTCCGGCAATTCGTGGCTTTCCTCCACCGGCTCCGGGCCGTGCTGGATCTTGCGGTTGAGCAGGAACAAAAACATGGCGAATAACAACAGATAGATCAGGCCGAAGCCGATCAACGATGTCAGCACCTGCCCGGCGCTGACCACTGCCGAGAGCGCGTCGCTGGTGCGCAAATATCCCCACACGATCCACGGTTGGCGGCCGATTTCCGCAGTGAACCAGCCGGCTTGATTGGCCAATTGCGGCAGCAGCACCGCCGGCACCGCCAGGCGCAGAAACCACCGCGTCGGCGCCTTTTCCGTGGCTCCGAGTTGCCCCCGCGCCCACAGCCACATGCCCCACAGCGAGAGGCCGATCAAGCCCATGCCGACGCCAACCATCAGATGAAAACATTGGAAGGTGGTTTGCAGTGGCGGGCGCAATTCCGGCGCTATGTCATTCAAGCCGGTGATCACATGCTCGCGGCGGCCCCCGGCTAACAAGCTGAGCCCCGCCGGCAGACTTGGCCCCAGCGTGCGTTTGTTAGCCGTGTCCACCCAGCCGAACGGATGCAGCGGTGCTTGCGGACCGGTTTCCCACAGGCCTTCCATGGCCGCCAGTTTCGAGGGTTGGTGGATGGCAACGCCAGCCGCCGAGTCGTGCCCGGTGACTAACGAAAGCAGCGAGGCCACCACTGCCAGCGCCAGGCCACACTTGAGCGAGGCGGTGGCAAAGCCGGTGTGGCGCTGCCGGAGCAGATAGAACGCGGCCACGCTGATGACCAGAAACGCTCCCGCCAGCCACGCACCGATGACGGTGTGGCTGAGCCGGTCCATCGACGAGGGATTGAACACCACCCCCCAAAAATCGTCGACGACCATCCGGGATTGCCACAGGTCGGCCGCTTCAAAGGTGTGCCCGATGGGTGCCGGCTGGCCGCCGATTTCCAGATGGGAACCGGCCGGCGTTTGTTGCCAGGAATTGGCCACGATGATCCACACCGCACTGAAGTGCGCCCCCACCGCCACCATGCAGGTGGCGAAAAAATGCAGCTTCGGCCCGACCCGGTCCCATCCAAACAGCAGGATCGCCAGAAACCCCGATTCCAGGAAAAACGCGAAAATCCCCTCCGCCGCCAGCGCACTGCCGAAAATATCCCCCACAAAGCGCGAGTAGGTCGCCCAGTTGGTGCCGAACTCGAATTCCAGCACGATGCCGGTAGCCACCCCCAAGCCGAAGATGAGTCCGAACATTTTCGTCCAGAAGCGGGCCATGTTATGATAGAGCGGATTGCGGGTGCGCAGCCACAGGCTTTCCATCATCACGAGCAGCAGTCCCAGCCCGATGGTCAGGGGCGGGAAAATATAGTGGAAGGCCACCGTGAAGGCAAACTGGACGCGCGCTAGGAGTTCAAGGTTCATGGGGCATGGCGGTGGAGGACATGATTACCACGCCAGGTCTACCGACGCAAGACACAAGTCGCGTTGTCGCGCATGCCCCCCGGGGGGATTGGCTCAACAAGCTGCTAGCAACAACTTAATGACTGGCATTATATTGACGCCTTTATCCGAATCGAATCCTGCCTCCGAATCCTGCCAGTTGCGCATTGCGGCCCTTCCCATGGTTGCCTAAGCAGCAACAACTTAATGACTGGCATTATGTTGAAGGCCTTCAAAGTCCGCTGCCATTGCGTTCTTTGCGGCTCATTCCAGGGTTGCCTCAGGGTGGGCCAGGTCACGGTTCCATCGGATAAGCGTCCTCCCCGTGTTCCGAGCGGTCCATTCCCTCGTATTCCTGCTCTTCGCTCACGCGCAGGCCCATGGTGGCCTTGACCGCCAGCGTGATGGCCACCGTGGCCAGCACCGACCACACGATGGTCACGCCCACGCCGGCCGCCTGGATACCCAGTTGGGTAAGCACGGGTTTGACCGCGCCGAGCCCGCCGAGGGCGGGTTGGCCGAAGACCGCCAGCAGCAGGGAGCCGATGATGCCCCCCACCCCGTGGACCGCAAACACGTCCAGCGAATCATCAATGAGCAGCTTTTGCCGGATCAGGCTCACCGCAAAATAACACACCACCGCCGCCACCGCGCCGATGACAATGGCGCCCAAGGGACCGACGTCACCCGAGGCGGGGGTGATGGTGGCCAGGCCGGCGACGAGGCCGGTGACCAAGCCGATGAGCCCGGCTTTGCCGTTGCGCCAGCGCTCCAACAAGCACCAGGTCAGCGCCGCGGCGCACGCCGAGAGGTGGGTCACCAGCATGGTCATGCCGGCACTTCCGCCGGCGCTGAGTTGGCTGCCGGCGTTGAAGCCGAACCAGCCGACCCACAGCATCGCGGCCCCCACAAACACCATCCCAGGATTGTGTGGCGGATGCGGGTGATCGGGGAACCTGCGGCGGTTGCCTAACATGATCGCCAGCACCAGCGCGCTCACCCCGGCGGTGGTGTGGACGACGATGCCGCCGGCGAGATCCCTGATGCCCATGACTTGCAGCCAACCGCCGCCCCAGACCCAGTGGGTCACCGGAGTGTAAACCAGAGCCAGCCACAGCGCCGAAAACAACATGATCGCACCGAACTTCATCCGCTCTACCACCGCTCCGATGTAAAGCCCCGGGGTGATGATGGCGAAGGTCATTTGAAACATCACAAACAAGGTTTCCGGCAATTGGGTTGCCGGGGCGATGCTGTCCGGGGTGATGCCTTTGAGAAAGATCGCGTCGAGATTGCCGATCCAGCCGCCATGGCCTTTGAAGGCGAGACTGTAAAGCCCGGCCACCCACAACAGGGATGCCATGCAAGCAATGCCCGCGCACTGCGCCATGACCGAGAGCACATTGCGCGCCCGCACCAAGCCGCCATAAAACAAGGCCAAGCCCGGCATCGTCATGAAAAACACCAATGCCGTGGCCGCCAGCACCCACGCCGTGTGCCCGGAATCCACCACCGGGATGGCCGTGTCTTGTGCTTGCAGCATCAGGGTGCCCAAACCGCTCACCCCCAGCGCACTGAGGCTCGTCTTTAAAAAACGGTGTCTGTACATGACCCCTCCACAAGCAGAATGCATACCAATCATGAAACAAATTCATGTGGTCATAGGCTTGGCGTCTGCTTGGGTCCGCTAAAGCAGGCGGCATACCAAATATCCGGACTTTCTTCTTGCGGATGGGTTGAACCGCGAACTAATTGTCGCGCCAGACAAGTTTCGCGGGCATTTGTTGTGCATGCTCCGTCCTTATAAGGATGAGTGGCCGCCTCACCTCCGAATCGCATGACTCCGGCGAAGTTCAATATCATGAAAACCAAATCCGTGTCTCGTCTCACCCGCATCGGTTCACGCGCCGGCGGCGTTCTCAGCGTCCTCGGTGGCTTGCTGCTGGCCACCGGTCACAGTACCGCCCAGGTCATCCTCTCGGGCACTCCGCAGACCCTCGCCGGCACCGCCAGCGGCAGTTCGGTCCCAGGCGTCAATGGATCTTACTTCGATAATATCACCGACTACAACAATCTGACTCTGGACGGTGCCAGCTACACCGTACCAGACGGTCGTAGTTTTGCAGGCAGCAAGGGTCTTCTCCTACAGACTCCGACCATAAATGCACCCCTGTACGCGGGTGATATGAGTGGCTTCGGCATGTTCCCGGGCGCTGCCGCGTTGGGGGATCGCTTCTCGACCGCCTTCAGCGGCACCTTTACGCCGCAGGGAAGTGGCGAGGTGACTTACACCTTCTACTGGAGCAACGACGACCGCGGTGCCATGTACATCGACAAGGACGCCAACGGAGTCTTCCAAACGGGCGAGCAAGTTGGCACCAATACTTGGCATAATGAAGGTGGGGCCAGCGTGTCTCTTTCAGCCGGCACGTCTTACAATTTCATCTATATGACGGCAGATGGCGGCGGCGTTTACAACAATACTTGGTCCGTTTCTGGCCCCGGCCTTAGCCAAAGGAGCCCCAATCCCAGCGATCCTGCCCAGGCCGGCATGTGGAACGTGGGCACGATTGCCTATGGGCCACTCAATTTCAGCGGCCAGGACCTGACCGTCAACGCCGATACCGCGTTGTCCCTGAAGACGAGCACCACGCCGTTGGCCTTCGCCTTGCTCAATGCCAACAATGGCACGGCCACCATCAGCACCACCGGCGGGGTCAACGCACTGACTTTCACCGGCACCCAAGTGGCGGCCGGGATGACCAGCGGGCTCTCGGCCTCGGTCGGCATCACCCTCGGGCCGGTGGTCATCGGTGACGGCGGCATCTTGGTGGCGACGGGCAGCGGCACCAAGACGGCCACCAGCATTACGCTGAGCGGTGGCAGCGGTGGCATCACCGCCGCCGGCAGCCTCAATCTGGGCACCTACAGCGACGGCGGCAGTGCCAAGACCCTGATCCTCGGCGGCACGGGCACCAAAATCCTGGATAACAGCGCCGGCGGGATCGTTGCATCTAACACGACCATCCTCGTCACCGGCGGCACCCTCGACACCACCCTCACCGACCCCGCCAGCCACGATCCGCTCGGCGGTGCCAGCGGCATCGAACTGGCCAATGGCAAGCTCATGCTAAAGGGCCAGCCGGTGCAGGCCAAAACCGTCCGGCTGGATGCCAGTTCCGAGATTGCGATATCGACGACGCCTGCGGTGGTGTTTGACGTCTTGACCGTGAACAATGGCGTGCTGACCCTCAGCGGAGCGAGCGGCACCACCTTTGCCGGCACCACGATCAGCCCGGGCGCCACCCAGATGGGCTTCAGCAGTGCGGGCAGCGTGGATGCCGGGGTGATTGCCGGCAATGGTGCCAGCGGCACCTTTGTCAAGGCCGGCGCGGGCACTCTCACCCTCAACGTCGCCAACACCGGTCTGGGCAACTTGATCTTCGATGTCCAAGGTGGCAAACTCGTCGCTCCCAACCCCGCCAGCATCGGCGGCGCGCTAAGCGTGCGGCTTTCCGGCGGCCAATGGCTGCTGTCCACCACTGCCACGGAAGGCACCTACGACACCGCCCTAACCGTCACCCAGAACAGCACCCTCACTGCGGGTGCCGCAGGTGGCGGCACCCCGGCCGTGATCGTGGGCTCGTCCGGCAAGGCGCTGGTCGTCGAGAACGGCAGGACCCTCACCCTGAGCGCGACTGACACCTATAGCATGGCCATTGACAACAGCATCGTCCTCCAGGACAACGCCGTGCTGACGGCCAGCCTTGGCAGTGTGAATATCAATGCCGTCGGTGCCTCCACCTTGACGCTGGGTGCCAACTCGACGATCAATTTGAGCGCCGGCACTCTAACGACCGACAAGGCGCTCGACGTATTCAACCTCAACCTCACCGGCGGTGCGCTCGTGCAGACCGGCAGCGGGGCCAACAAAAACCTGAGCGTGCGCGGCACGCTGACGCTCAACAACGCGGCCACCAATCTGGATCTGACCGGCGCCACGCTGACCACCGCCGCGAACGCCAGCATCAATGTGGTCAGTGGCACCCTGACCACGGCAACGGCGCTCACGGTGGCCACCCTGACGGTGGAAACCGGCGGCACGCTCAACCTCACCGGCACCGGGGTGGATCGCAATGTCAGCGTGGCCACCAGGCTGTATCTCTCCAACGAAACGCTGAACCTCACCGGCTCGACGCTCACCGTCGGCAACCGCATTGAATTGCGCAACGGTGCCGTGTTGACTTTTGCCAACAATGTGACGACCAACCAGGTGTATTTGAACGAAGCCAGCTCGCTGGTCGCCGGAGCCAACCTGATGGCCAACGGGCAGGTGGAGCTGCACGCCGGGTCGACCGCCAACTTCAGCGGCCACACATTCACCACCAACCAAACCGGCACCAACCTCATTATCAATGGCAGCACCACCCGCTTAACGGCGACCAACGCGCTGACCTTGAACGTCCTCGACACCTACGATGGGGCGACGCTCACCGTCCCGAGCGTCAAGTTGCACGACCGCGCCGACCTCCGCCGCGGTACCCACGCCTTCAACATTTCAGGCAACAATGGAAACAATACTTATCTGCGGATCTTCAACGGCGGTTGGGATCGGACGCTGGCGGCTGGCGATAGTTATGACGTCATTCTAACCGGAACTAACACCTACACCGGCCGGACCCAGATTCACGATGCCACCGTGATGGTGGCCAATCAGGGCGTGGGGTTGCCAGCCACTTCGAGGATTAACTTTCAAAACGGCATTTGGGGTACCAGCGGCACCATCACCCGCGAGATCAGCAATGCCGAAGGTGCCAACGTGTATTGGGACAGTCATGGTGGCTTCGCGGCATATGGCGGCGATCTGACGGTTTCGCTCAAACCCGCGGGCGGCGTGATCGGTGGCGATCTGACGTGGAACAGCGGTACGCTCGGCTTCCGTGGCCAGGCGCTGTACCTCAACTCGTCACACGCCACGGGCAATGTCACCCTCA
>JBILFE010000038.1:0-11541 GCA_044351705.1 Luteolibacter sp.
AGATAGGATTGTAACAAACCTTCCGGGACCTTCAGCGAGTCCAGCGTGATGTGGCCCTCGGCATCCGCGGCGATGACGGAGCGAGCGTCCGCCACCTTGTCGGAAGCCACTTCACGGACGGTGGGCAACTCGATGCGCAGCACCGTGCGTGGCTTCTTGAACTGCGTCGATACGATGAAAAATATCAACAGGATGAAGAGGATGTCGATCATCGGAACGATCGGCACCTCGCTGCGCTTGCGGACGGGACGATGGAAATGCATGAGCAGTTAGGTACGCGGATCAGGTTGGGCTTGGCAGACGTGGACGAGATCGCCAAGCAGCGCCTCGAGGCGTGCGGTGAGCATTTCGATGCGGCGGATGAAGTAACTGTGGGCAATGACGCAGGGCACCGCGATGGCCAGTCCGAAGATAGTGGTATTGAGTGCCACGGCGATGCCACGGGCGATGGCGATGTGATCGGTCGTCTCGCCGAGCCCTTCGAAAATAACCACCAGACCCGAGGCGGTGCCGAGCAGGCCGAGCAGTGGTGCGACGGTGATGACCACGTCGATCACGCCGATGCCGGCGTGCAGATGGACGGTTTCCTCGCGGGCGCTGGATTCAACGGCCTGGGTGATTTCCGCAAGGGTTTTGCCGCGGTGCTTGATGGCCACCGCACACAGGCGCGCGAGGGTGCTTTTGCCTGCCTGAAACTGCCGGATGACCGGTTCGTGCCTGGCCTCTGCGATGAGATGCTCGAAGGCCTCGACATTGCCGGCGAGCGCGGCCGGGATGACTTGGTTGCGGGCCAGCGACAGGAATTTGAAAAGCACGGCCATCGTGCCGATAACGGAACACAGCGCGAGGGGAATCATGAACAGCCCGCCCTGAACGAAAAATGACCAGGTGGCTTGGACGGCTTCCGTGGGAGTGCTGATGGTTGCGTGGAGAACGGTGGGGGTGAACATGCGATATATAAATAAGTTAGAAATAGAAGTTGAAGATAAGTTCGAGCGGATCCTCCTGATAATCCCGGCCCAACTCGCGGGGCATGGCGGGGATGGCCGCATCGTGGATGGAATTGAAAGTGAAGCCTTTTTGGATCTGGCCGGTCTGCATGGCACCGACGGATTGAACGTTGCGAACCTTGCCCTTGGCGTCGACAAAAAAACGCACCGTGAGAAAGCCCGGTGTGATGCTGTCCCGGTAGCGCATGCAGTTGCGTTGCCACTCCAGCTCGATGGCCCGGCTGATGGTGGCCTGGTAACGGCCAAGCGCCGAGTCCTCGACATCCAGCGCGCTGCGACCGCTGCGCGAAATCGACCCCTGAATGACGGTCTTGCGCTGATAGCCGCTGAAGGCCGGCGGCGCGGGCATTTCCGGCGGGGGTGCTGCCGTTAGATGCTTGGTCGGGTCATCCGGCGTGGGCGGAATGTCGGGCATTCCATCCCGTGGCAGCATCCGGGTGGCCGCATTGGGGTCCTCCTCATATCGTGTTAGATCGGCGGGTACATCGACGGGGTTGGGTCCATCGGCGAGGCGTTGCGACCGCGGCGGGACGGCGAGATTGTCGTTAGATCCGGGGTGGGTGGTGGTTTCTCCGCGTTTGGCAATGTCCGGCATGGCGGGCGTCATTTCAGGAGTCGCGGGCGCCGCCGGGCTGGGAGGCATGAGCGGCTCAGGCGTGTTGGCAGCCTCGGCATTGAGGGCACCGTCGCGGTAGCGGCTCTCAGTGGTCTCGATGTCGGTCGCATCCCGCGGCTGGATGCCGGCTTGGGCGGGAAGCGGTGGGGCGGTCGGATCCGGGCTGGCATCGCTGGTTGCCACGGTGTCGCGTTCACCGATGAATGCGGGTTTGTCCGGGCGTTTCCCGTGTTGATCTTCCGAGGTGCGGGCGAAGCCGGGTGATTGCGGCGGGGCCGGGTTGGCGGCGGGCGTTTCCGCAGCGGTGGATTTGGGTGCCGCGGTGAGGAGTTCCGGGGCAATGATGCGCACGCCTTGGACCGCTGGAGCAACGATGACATTCTGGCGCTGGAACTTCGCCGATTCCACCGCAGCCAAGCCAATCAACAGCACAATCGCCGCATTGCACAACAGCGACAGACCGAGCGCGGCAACCCAAAGGCGACCGTCTCCGCGCTTCGCAGATGAGGCATGCGATGTCATGGCCAACACCCGCACCATGCCCGCAATCCAGTCCCAACGCAACCCGGGAAATGCGGGAGCCGGGCGTGACCGGCGTGTCGCCCCGTACGGTTTGGGGTTTTCAGCGCGGCTGCGGATAGCAACAACATAATGGCTGGCATTTTATTTTTAACCATAACCAGGGAGTGCCGGAGCATGGCATGACCGGCGGGTGGCCCAAGCGGTTTGGGGCTTCGGCGCGGCTGCGGATAGCAACAACTGAATGACTGGCAATATATTAACGGCATAACGGCAAAAGGCCGATGACACAGGTTCAGTGCCAAGAGTTGCTCCAATCTGCCAATCGCCCTGGCGTGCCGCTTGGTGGCCGGCACGGATGGATTTTGCTGGACAGCGCCGGTGTTGGGTGGTCAGATATGAGCATGGTATTGCGACCTATCGTGGCGTGGTTGGGCATGTTGGTTCTCGCTGGCGGGGAGCCAGTCGCGCCGCAATCCCTGGCCGCAGGGGCCGATCTGGCGAAGATCGCCGAAGGCGTGTTGGGAAAAAACGGCGGCAATCAGTTGTTCTATTTCCCCACCCATGACGTGCCCGCCACCCCCAAAAATTGGGGATTCAAGTACGAGGATGTGCATTTCAAATCCAAGGATGGCACGCTTTTGCACGGCTGGTTTGTGCCGCGGCGGGGCAAGCAGGCCAAGGCCACGGTGGTCTTCTCCCATGGCAATGCCGGCTCGATCGGCCACCCTCTCGGCTTCATCCTGTGGTTCTCCGATGCCGGATATAATGTCCTGACCTATGATTATCGCGGCTTCGGCCAATCCGCCGGCAGCGTGGACCGGCGCGGCATGTTGGATGATGTTAGAGCGGCCTTCGGCTACGTTGCAAAACGCTCCGACGTGAATGGGCAACGGCTTATTTCGTTCGGGCACAGTCTGGGTGGAGCCAACTCGCTGGCGGCCCTGGCGGAGGCTCCGGTCAATGGCTTGCGCGCCGTCATCACCGATGCCGCCTTCTCCTCGTACCGGGCGATGGCCGAAACGCTCGCGGGCCAACTGGGTGCCAACCTTGTCACCGATGAATGGGCGCCAAAAGATTCCGTCGCTAAAATCTCACCGGTGCCGTTGCTCATCGTTCACGGCACCAACGACGAGGTGGTGCCCGTCGCGCAGGGCCGCGTGTTGTTCAAAACGGCGCGCGAGCCCAAAACCATGTTTGAAGTCAAAGACGGCCGCCACGGCGATTCGCTGGTGCGCAATCAAGGTGCCTATCGCAAAAAACTGCTGGCCTGGCTCGATGCCGTGTTGCAAGGCTGATTCATCAGATAAGCAGCATGCAGTCGCCGTAACTGTAAAACCGGTAGCGCTGGGCCACCGCCTGGCGGTAGGCCTCCAGCACCCGCGCCTGCCCGCCGAACGCACACACCAGCATCAGCAGCGTGCTTTGCGGCAGGTGGAAATTCGTCAGCAGGCCGCCGGTGACGCCGAATTGATAGGGCGGATGGATGAAAATGTCAGTCGTGCCGCGATGGTCGCCGGGCTCCATCCGGTGGTTTGGACCGGCACTGCGCAGGGACTCCAGCACCCGCGTCACCGTGGTGCCCACCGCCACGATTCTGGCCGCAGCATTCACTATGGCGGCGGTGGCCGCCGTCACCTCGTAGCGCTCCGCGTGCATGATGTGATCCGCCACCACCTCCACACTCACCGGCCGGAAGGTGCCCACTCCGACGTGCAATGTGAGAAAAGCATGCGGCAGCCCGTCTAACAATCCAGGCGTGAAATGGAGTCCGGCGGTGGGTGCGGCGATGGCGCCCTCGGCGCGGGCGAAGACGGTTTGATAGCGTTCCAGGTCCGCAGCATCATCCGGCCGCCCCATGTAGTGGGGCAATGCCAGATGCCCGTGTTGCTGCAGATCCACGGGTGAGTCCCAGTGCAGCAGGCGGTCGCCATTGGCAAACACCTCGGTCACCGTGCCGGTGATGCCGCCCACACTGATGCGGCGGCCCGCCCGCATGCGCTTGCCGGGACGCACCAGGCAGCGCCAGTCGCAGGCCGACAACCGGTCGAGGCACAGCACTTCGATTTTGCCGTCATCGGAAAAAACGCGGGCCGGGATCACCTTGGTGTCGTTCAGGACTAACAAATCATCCGGCCGCAGGTACGCGGGGAAATCCCGGAACATCCGGTGCTCGATCAATCCGCTGTCACGGTGCACCACCAGCATGCGTGACGCCGACCGCTCGGCCAGCGGCCGTGCGGCAATCAAGTCATCTGGCAGGTGGTAATCAAAGTCGCGGGTGCGCAGGCTCACGCCACAGCCATAGCCGCTGGCGGGGGGTGGCGGCAAGTGGCAATGCGGGCGCGGGCGTGCAATGCCGGCATGCCGGTATTGCCCTCGGGCGGAAAATCCTGCATGCTGGCGCCGGATGCATGCGTTGTTCGAGTGGCCGGGGTTTTTGGCGGAGTTTTCGCGCGAAGCGGATGCGCGCGGGTTTGCCGGCCACGTGCTAACGGAATTGGCGGGCGGACCGCTGATGGCGTGGGAACGCGCGGCGGACGGACCGCGCGTCTACCTCTCGGCCGGCATCCATGGCGATGAACCCGCCGGGGTGCTGGCGGCGCTGGGCTTGCTCAAGGAGGGGTTCTTTTCATCCGACATCCATTGGGTGCTATGCCCGGCGCTCAACCCGGACGGATTGGCGGCAGGCGGGCGCAACAACAGCGCGGGCTACGATCTGAACCGGGATTATTGGAAGCGGCGCACACCAGAGGTGCGGGCGCACGCGGGATGGTTGGAATCGCAGGCCGTACCGGACCTGTTTCTTTCACTGCACGAGGATTGGGAATGCGCCGGCTTTTATCTTTATGAAATCAATCTGGGCCGCAATCTGCCGCTCCGCGCCACCGCCATCATTGACGCGGTGCGTCCCTGGTTCAGCCCGGAACCCGGCCCGGATATCGACGGCCATCTGGTGCGGGCACCGGGCTGGATCTATCATGAAGCGGAGGCGGACGTACCGCACGGTTGGCCCGAGGCGATTTTCCTGGCCAAGCTCGGCTGCCCGCTGTCCTTCACTTTTGAAACCCCAAGCCAGGCGCCGCTGGCCCAGCGCGTCGCCGCCCACATCGCCGCCGTCCGTGCCGCCGCGGCTGCCACACCATTGCCAGCAAGCGCCAGTCAGAACAAGGCTGGCAAATCATGGATGCCGACCAGGTACATATGTCGCCGAATCATGAATAAGGAATCAAATCTATGCCGGATGGAGGGTGGACCTAAGCGGCCCATGATCGTAACGATCGTAAGTGGCGTTCTTCTGTTTGGGTTTATCTTCCTTCCATCTCTGTTGGCGAGCGCCTACAGCCAAAGTAGCCTGTCCTGGCATACAAAGTGCAATATAGCCCATGTTATTCTTCAGGGAGTATTTGCGATTGGAATGTTACGCATGAAGCGATGGGGATTCATGGGATTTTTTGCTCTGATGGCCTCTAATTTGGTTTTCGGACAATGGAATCTTCTCGTGATCAAGAATCTGCTTATGTTCGTCTTCGTTGGTGGTATCTGTTATCTCTTATATCGTGCGATGCCCCGTCCAAGTCAGATATGCGAACATACCGACGATGGCACGACGCCAGAAGTTCCTCAACCACCCCGCTAGCGCAGAACCATTCACCCCTGGCATGACCGATCAACTCCACGAACAAAAAGATGCGAATTGACCCTCTGGATGTGGTTGCAAACGCGCTGGCCTCGCTGCCGTTGCGCCTCGCCATGGCATGGCTATGCGGAATAGCAGGAGCGTTTACTCCGCTCTTTATCTCAGATGGTTTTCACGCGTTTCAATCACTGGGCTGGAAGTGGCTGCTATTTCCTGTCTATCTACTATACATCGCGGTGGACAGTGGCTGGTGGACGTTTGTTGCGATTCCCTTGCTGGGCATGCTGGGATGGCGCATGATCGCATTCATGCGCAATGAGAACACAGGCACCGATCTTTTCGCAATATATACGATTTCTTACCTGATTGGCATCCAGGCCGCGGATTCGAATTGGCCCATCGGGCTGATTCTAGCAGTCTACTGCATTTACCAAATGATCCATTTCGACCGCCGTGAGCGCCGTGAAGATCCAACATGAATCGATACCACTGTCCGCCGCGCTGGGCTCCACTGCGATGGCTTCACAGCCTGTGGGCGGCGGGTGCATCCATTGCGCGCGGCAACTCGATCTGGCCGACGGCCGACGCGTCTTCGTCAAATCCGCGGACGGGGGACAAGCCGCGCTGCTCGACGCGGAAGCCCGCGGACTGGCGGTGTTGGCTCCCCACATCCGCGTGCCACGGGTGCTCGGTGCGGGCAGCACCGCAGACGGCACCCGCTGGCTCGCCCTCGAGTGGCTCACCCTGCTGCCGCTCAATGCGGCAAGCTGGTTTGATCTCGGCCGCCAACTCGCCGGTCTTCACGCGGTCACGGCGGCTCAGCACGGCCTCGACCACGACAACTTCATCGGCGCCACGCCCCAGTCTAACACGCCTGCCGCAAGCTGGCCGGAATTTTTCCTGGAGCGCCGGTTGCGGCCGCAGTTGAGGCTGGCGCGCAGCCGTGGTCACGATCTATCCGAAACGGCGATTCTGGGTTTGGCCGAAGCGCGGCTGGCGGCCCATGAGCCGGTGCCGGCCTTGCTCCACGGCGATCTTTGGAGCGGCAACGCCGGCGCGGTGGCCGGTGCCACAGCCGTCGTCTTCGACCCCGCTGCCTACCACGGCGACCCCGAAACCGACCTCGCCATGCTCGAACTCTTCGGTGGCCCGCTGCCGGATGCTTTTTTACGCGGCTATGGGCGCGTGGCATCCGACCGCGAGCGCCGCCGGCCGCTGTACGACCTCTATCATGCGCTGAATCACCTCAATCTTTTTGGTGCCGGCTACGCCTCCATGGTCCGGCGCTGCCTCGCCGGGCTTGCGGGGTCATAGGCCCGGCCACCTGTGAGGCTGGCAAGCCCTAACTCTCCTGTGTCTATCTGCGTTCATCTGCGGTTGAATACTTTTGTCATCATGCTTAAGCGAACGGTATTGGGCGCGGGAGGCTACCTGCGCAGCAAGCATTTTTACGCTATTTTGATGGTTGGGGGCCGCCCTTTTACTATGCGTTTTGGCAAGCGGTGGCATTCTGGACCGGTAGCCGCAATATTCCATGACCGACCCACCGTGCCTCACCGCGACCTCCGCATGCTTCATGATTGAAGCACTTTCCATCCGCTGCTGCGGTTCACTCGTAGTGTGGGTGGCATGGGCGGGGCGGGGGATTCGACTGCGCTCCCGCCCGTATCCCGGTTCCGATTTTGTCACCCACCGGCATGAGTCATCCTGAAGAATCAAGCGCCCGTCGCAAGTCTCTGTTAGCCTTGGGAGCCTTGGGCGTGGTATACGGGGATATAGGAACCAGTCCCTTGTATGCATTGCGGGAAGCCATGACCGGGCCTGGCGGGCATGGGCTGGTGGCACCCAACCCCGAGAACGTGGTGGGCATCCTGTCGTTGATCATTTGGGCGCTGCTGAGCCTCATCGCGGTAAAATATATCTCTGTGGTGATGCGGGCCGACAACGATGGCGAGGGCGGGTTGCTGGCGATGTTGGCGCTGGCGGTGCCGCACACCGCCAAGGCCGACACGGTGGTGAGACGCCGCAATTATGTGCTGGTGTTGCTCGCGCTGTTAGGTACCTCGTTTTTATTCGGCGATGGAATCATCACGTCGGCCATATCCGTGCTGTCGGCGGTGGAGGGGCTCAAAGTGGCCGCGCCGGGCTTGGAACGCTGGATTGTGCCAATCACCGTGGTGATATTGTTAGGATTGTTTTCAATCCAACACCGGGGCACCGGGCGGGTGGGGACGATGTTCGGCCCGGTCACTTTGGTCTGGTTCATCTGCATCGGGGTGCTGGGCGTGCGCGGGATTTTTCTGCATCCGGGTGTGTTGATGGCGATCAACCCATGGTATGGTTTGCAGTTCTTGTATCATCATGGACTGGACTCGGCCGTCACTTTGGGTGGAGTGTGTTTGGTCATCACCGGGGGCGAGGCGTTGTATGCTGATATGGGGCATTTCGGGCGCAATCCGATCCGCTTGGCTTGGTTTGCAGTGGTGCTGCCCGCGCTGCTGCTCAATTATCTTGGGCAGGGTGCCTTGGTGTTGGCCGATCCATCGGCGGAGACCCTGGTTTCCCCGTTGCATCAATTGGCTCCGGATGGGTTCAAGATACCGCTGGTGATTTTGGGCACCATGGCGGCGGTGATTGCCTCGCAAGCGTTGATCTCCGGCGCATTTTCCATGACCATGCAGGCAGTGCAAATGGGCTACCTGCCGCGCCTGGCGATTGCCCACACCTCGGAGCGCGAGCACGGTCAAATCTACGTCGGACAAGTCAACCGGGCGCTCATGGTGGGCAGCATTGCCTTGGTGTTAGGATTTCAAAGCTCCAGCAATTTGGCTGCGGCTTACGGCATTGCGGTGTGTTTGACGATGTTCATCACGACGCTGGTGTTGTCCTCGATCGCGCGCCGCCTGTGACATTGGCCGGTGTGGAAAGTGGGGATGGTTTGCGGGACGTTTCTCCTCATCGAGTTGAGTTTTGTGCTCCCCAATTTACTCAAAATCAAGCAGGGCGGCTGGGTCCCGCTGGCCATTGGCGGGGCGCTGCTATTGACCATGCTGACGTGGAAACGAGGACGGGCGGTGTTGGCAGGGAAATTCGCGGCGCTGAGCCTGCCGTTGGATGAGTTGATCAGCTCCCTGAAGCGGGGCGGCGCCATGCGGGCCCACGGCACGGCGGTGTATCTTTCGCTGGCCGGCGGCACCGCCCCGCCGGCGCTGTTGCATAATTTGAAACACAATCAGGTCCTGCATCGGCTGACCATCATTCTAACAATCAAACCGGTCCGCACCCCGCGCGTTCACGATGCGGAGCGACTGGAGGTGGTGAATATGGGCATAGGCGTGTGGCGGGTGGTGGCACGCTATGGCTTCATGGAGCAACCCAACGTGCCGGAGATTCTAACCTCCTGCGGCGCGCATGGCTTGGCCTGCGACCCTGACAAGGTGAGCTTCTTCCTCGGGCGGGAGACGATCCTGCCCACCAACAAAAGGCTCCCGCTGTGGCAGGCGAAGTACTTCGCGCTGCTGTCGCGCAGTTCCCAAAGTGCCATGGAGTACTTCAACCTGCCAGCCAACCGGGTTATCGAGTTGGGCGCGCAGATCGAAGTGTGATGCCGCTGCAGAGAAGACTGATTAGCGGGGCACGCGCGTCGAGTTAGCGCAGTTATGGTGATGATGCGCGACGATTTTCACCACTGAAACACTGAGTGCCACTGAAACCACCAGGGCATTTGGCTGACTGGAGCAACTCTTGGCACTGAGCCTGTGGCATCTGCCATTTACCATAGTTAACATAATGCCAGGCATTATGTTATTGACTGCGGCACCTGAGTCCAGTTTCCTAGTTACCTGCGGCGGATGTGCAATCTGCCGGCGTTTGTGAAGGAGCTGAAGGAGCGGTTTTCGCGCTGGTGCAACAAGCACCGGGGCCGGCGCGGGACGCTGTGGATGGAACGCTTCAAAAGTGTGCTGGTGGAGGACGGCGAGGCGCTGCGGACGATGGCCGCCTATATCGATCTCAACCCGGTGCGGGCAGGCATGGTGAAAGATCCGAAGGATTACCGATGGTGCGGCTACGGGGAAGCGATGGGCGGCGGCACGGCGGCACGCCTCGAGTTGTGCCAGGTGGTTGGTCACGGTGGGTGGACGCGGCGCGGCGGCCTGGGACGGCCCCGCCACAGAAACAGGCATGAGCGCGGCGGAGGTCTATCGATGTTGGTTGTTTGAGGATGGCAGGCAAGGGACGGACACCGAGGCCCCGGGAGTCAAGTGGCGAGCGGGGTTCTCACCGGAGACAAGCGCCGCGGAGAAGAAACGGCTGGGGAAATTGAGCCGGGCCGCGTTGTTGCGGTGCCGGGTGCGGTATTTTTCCGACGGCATGGTGCTGGGCACGAAATCCTATGTGGACGGGGTGTTTGAGACCTATCGCAGGCAATTCGGGCCGAAGCGGACGAGCGGCGCCCGCGCGCTGCACGAGGACGCCCGCAGCAGCCTGTTCACGGCGCGACAGTTGGCAGTGCGAACGGTGGGGTAATGTCCTGTAAATCAAGCCGGGCGTTGGGCAGGTTGGGGTACTGCTAGGTATATAGCCTGTGTCCGCTGCCAGCGCCTCGATAGCCGGGTGCAGCGTTTTGGATTGAATATAATGCCAGTCATTAAGTTGTTGCCAGCGGCTGACCTGAAACTCGAAGTGCCTTGCGGCTCCTTGAACAGCGGCTGATTCAGCCAATCACCCTGCTGAAACCACTGAAAGAATTAAATATATCTTCTCAGTGCTATTAGTGGTTCTCAGTGCTCAGTGTGTCATGTGTCAGTGGTATCTCGGCACAATGCTTGAAAACACCGGGGCTTTCCGGCCATCGTCCCCGGAACTTGAGGTGCATGGCATTTTTACGTATTTTTGATGCTTGCAGGCAGCTCTTTTATTTTGCGTTTGGGCGGCAGGTGGCATGCTGAATCAGTAACCGTCACTCCCATGATTGATCTCCTCTTCATCGCCGCGACACTCGCATTCTTCGCTATCAGCGCGCTTTACGCCTGCTTTTGTGACTCGCTCTAATCCGTTACTGCCATGGAAACCATCGTCACCGGCTTGATCTCCATAGGTCTCATCGGCTACCTCGTGATAGCCATCATCCACCCTGAAAAATTCTGAGCCATGCACACCACCGACTGGCTGCAGCTGGGCCTATTCATCGGCCTGCTTGCCGTGTTGACCAAACCGACCGGCATCTACCTCACGCGGGTACTCGATGCGGACGGGAAGACCTGGTTGGATCCGTTTCTCCGACCGCTGGAAAAGTTCACCTATCGCCTGATGGGGGTAGATACGACCCATGAGCATGATTGGAAAAGCTACAGCTTTTCAATTGCCAACGATGTCGCGAAATACTTCGCCATCATACCGGCGATGCTGATGGTGACCTTTCCGGCGATGGCGGCCCTCAACGTGATGCGTCTGGCTTCGCCGCAAAGCGCCATTCTGAGCGCGATTATTTTCAATGCGTTGGTCATCATCGCGCTCATCCCGCTGGCATTCAGGGGAGTCGCTTACAAACCGCTGGGCGCGGTCGCTGTGCTGCGCCGCAACCTGCTCATCTATGGCCTTGGCGGCCTGATCATTCCCTTCGTTGGAATCAAGGCCATCGACCTCGTCATCTCCACCCTCAACCTCGCCTGATATGAAAAACATCCTCTCCAAAATCCGTCCCGCTATCGTTTCCACGCTTGTCCTAGCCGTCGTTCTCTGCGGCTTCTATCCAC
>JBILFE010000564.1:0-3224 GCA_044351705.1 Luteolibacter sp.
GGCGGCAGGCGGCAACTCGGAGGCCAGCGTCGAAATGCGTTACGAGGATGAGAACATCTGGCTGACGCATGGAATGGGACTTGCCAAGTCCCGTGTGCCTCGATGCAATAACACGACACTTGGCAAGTGTCGTTCCCTGTCCGGACGAGCGGGTGGAGATCATGCGCTGGGGATTTGTTCGGAAGTTGTGAGGAGGCGGTCCACCTGGCCCACTGCGTACAGGGGCAATGAGAGCAGTTCCACCGTCGTTGCCTCATATCCCGGCAGTTTCACCTTTTCCAGGGCGGGTGATCCGGTGTGAAACCGCAGCGCCCGCAAGCGGCTCTTCTCGTGCAGGAACTGAAACATCGAACGCAGGGTTCCGGATTTTCCCGCTTTCACTTCCACTGGCAGAATGTCTTGATGACGGCTGATGACGAAATCCACCTCGGCGTTGGCATTGCGGGCCTCGCGGACCCAGTAATACAACTGCGGGTCTTCAAACGCCGGCGCGGCAGCCAACAATTGCTGCCCCACAAACTGTTCCGCCAGAGCGCCTTCGTTCACAGTGATCAATTCCTCAGTTCCCACCAGTGGGAGCCCGCAGATACGGTTGGCCAAGCCGATATCCAGAAACAGCGCTTTGAAGTGCCGTTCGTCGCGCTCCGCCCCCAGCGGCAGACCGTTGGCTGACGTGTGCACCACCGGATGTACCACCCGGCTCAGGACTAACAATTCCAGCGCCCGCCGGACGTCCGCCGAGCGCTCTTCCCTGCTGATGTTCACGAACTTGATTTTGCGGCCCACGTTCGCCGCGATGTGGCGGTAGGTTTTGCGCATCAATTCATGCAGTCGCCGCGCGCCGTATTTTGCGAAGTCCGCTTGCACCGTCTCCACCAGCGCCGTCTGAATGCGTTGCACCTCCAGCAAATCTTTCCGCTCCGCATAGGCCCGCACTGCCTCGGGCATCCCCCCTACAAAAAAGTATCGCCGCACTGAATCTAACAATTTATTGGCCATTGCCTCTGACGGCGGTTGCGCCAGGGTCCACTGCGCGAGGTAGTCAGCCAGCGCCTCGCCCTCGGTTGCCGCGACGAATTCCTCGAATGACATCGGGTGCAAGTGCAGGAATTCGATCCGCCCCACCGGCATGGAATACTTGAACTCGCGCAGCGCGAAATCGAGCAGCGACCCCGCCGCAATCACGTGCAATTGCGGAAGCAATTCATGAAAATAGCGCAGCACTGCCAATGCGGGTGGGCACGCCTGAATCTCATCGAGAAACAGCAGGGTTTCGCCCGGGGTGACCGCTTGCCCCTTCAATAGCGCCAATTCCTCCAGCAAGCGTTTGGGCTCCGCCTGCGAAAACAGGCTGTGCAAGTCCCGCTCCCGCTCAAAATCCACCTTGAGCACGGACTTGAAGTGCTGCAGGCCCCAATTCTCCACCAAATAGGTCTTGCCAACCTGCCTCGCCCCTCTCAGTACCAATGGCTTGTGAACGGGTTGCTGCCGCCACTCGGACAAAAAATGTTCAGCTTTACGCTTCATGTTGGGTTGTATTTTAGCACGATAACAGGTGAAAGACAATTGTATTTTAGCAGATTTGGATGAGAAAATGGGCCTGAAAGGGGGGGGGTTCAAGGAGCGGGACTTGCCAAGTCCCGTCTGCCTCAACGCAATAACGCGACACTTGGCAAGTGTCGTTCCCTGTCTGGCGCTTCCCATAGGCGCAGGCGCTCGCATCGAATTTGGCGGTTGCCGGGCGTATCTCGCGTCGTAGATTGGCCCCGATGTGCAACTGCTACCGGATCACCCCGAAGAAAGGCGCGGACAAGAGCGTTAGGGCCAAGGTGTCGGCGGCGGTTGGGAAGCTCGCCTCATCCTTGGTGCGCCCGTCCGATCCTGGCATTGTGGTGTTGGCGGACGAGCGGGTGGAGATGATGCGCTGGGGATTTTCCCGGAGTTTCAATCCATCAATCAACAACGCGCGCTCCGACAAGTTGGATGCCGGGATGTGGGCGGAGGCGTTTCGCCAAAGGCGTTGCGTGATCCCGGTGTCGGCGTTTTACGAATGGGGGCCGGGCCTTGGCGGGCGCAAGCAGGCCCACGAGTTCCGCGACCCGGACGACGATTTCCTGTGGATCGCCGGACTGTGGGAAGCTGGGGATGGCGGGTCCTGTTATACGATGGTCACGACGGCCGCCTCGCCGGTCATGGCGCCGATTCACAACCGCATGCCGGCGGTGTTGCGTTCGGATGAGGTGCAGGGATTTCTTGCCGGCGGGGGTCGCTGGGACTTCCAACCGTTCGGTGGCGTGCTGGCTGTGGCGCCGTGTGAAAGTCCGCTCAAACGAAAAAGCCCGCCCCGGGATGATCCGCAAGGCGGGTTGTGGGATTGGCAGGCCTGAGGTGTCACCCTAGCGAGGCTTCGCCTCAGACCCAAGACCACAAGACCCAAGACGCAAGACGAAGAAATTTGACCTAACGACAACACATTCGTTTTTTCAAGCACCCTAGGGCCGTCCTTTTTGTTCGGTGTCCGCCCCGAATACCGGAGCGGGACGCTCCGGACACGGCCTGCGGCTGGAAGCCACAGCCACGTTCAGAGCGGGGGACACTTGTTTCGCCGACTTCCTCTACGGCTCATCCACCGGCAGGTCGGTGAACAGCAAGGGAAAGTACCGGATGACAATGACCGCTTGACTGAAGACTGGACTTACGCTTGACTTATCGCCGTGGCCTACGAACCGCAATTCACGATCCGCCCCCGCCTGCTTACGCTGGTGGAGGTGATCGCCGCCTTGCGGGAGCGGATTCTGGGGGCGGCGGTGGAGCTTTCGTGGATTCCCGCGCTGCAGAAGGACAGCCGCACGCGCAACGGCCACGCATCCACCGCCATCGAGGGCAATCCGCTGACGCTGGAGCAGGTGAGAGCCTTGGAAGAAGGCCGCGAACTCGCCGCCTCCGATACGCGATCGAGCCGTGAGGTGCTGAATTATTTCGCGGGCCTGCGATACGTGGAGAAGCACGCCGGGAAGAAAATCATCCGCCACGAAGACTTGTTTGAGCTGCACCGGATTCTGGCGGACAGCGTGATGGATCAAGGCACGGCAGGCAGCTACCGGACGATCCAGGTCCGGGTGGGCAGGTACCACCCGCCCGCCGCGGCCGATGTCTCGGGGCTTATGTTTGAACTGCTGGAGTGGTGGAACAAGCAATCCACGGGGCTTTCCCCGGTGCTCAGT
>JBILFE010000566.1:0-3213 GCA_044351705.1 Luteolibacter sp.
TTGGCGGATGGTTTCAAAGGCACCCAACAGGACAGCCGGGGTGGAACGCGGGGTGCGGGCCACCGGGGATTGGTCGACGAGTTCGATGCCGGAGAGGTGCTGTGAACCGAGGAGTTGTTTGAGCGGGGCGGGGTCGCCTTCGGCGTCGTGGCCGAAGTGTTTGGCCAGGTTGAGGAACAGCACGTCGCGGGCGAGGGTGGACTTGCCGGAACCCGAAACACCCGTTAGACAAACAAACAGCCCTAACGGAATGTCGACGTCAAGGCTTTTGAGGTTGTGGCGGGTGGCACCGCGGATTGAAAGCATCTGGTGTCCGGGAACGCGGCGCTTGTCAGGAACGGCGATGGATTGCTCACCGGTGAGCCACGGCAGGGTGCCGGCGGGCGGCGCTGGGGCGAGTGGGTTTTTGGATTTTGCCTTGTGACTGGCGGCTCTGAGGGCGGAAGAACTGCGGCTGGAAGAATTGAGATTGGAAGAACTGAGATTGGAAGAACTGAGATTGGAAGAACTGAGATTGGAAGAACTGAGATTGGAAGAACTGCGGCTGGAAGCCGCAGCTACGGGCCCCTGATAGATGAGTTGGCCGCCGTTGGAGCCAGCCCCGGGGCCGAGGTCGATGAGATGATCGGCGGCGCAAATCACGGTGGATTCATGCTCGACAACGACGAGGGTGTTGCCCTTGTCACGCAGGCCGTGGAGGATGCCAACGAGGCGGTGGATGTCGCGCGGGTGGAGGCCCACGGTGGGCTCGTCGAGGACGAACAATGTTCCAGTTAGGGACGCGCCCAGGCAGGTGGTGAGGTTGACGCGCTCGACTTCGCCGCCGGACAGGGTGCGGGTGGCGCGGTCCAGCGTGAGATAGCCGAGGCCGACATCCGTCAGATAGGTCAGGCGTGAGGATATTTCCGTGAGCACCAGGTTGAGGGTTGGATCCGGAGAGGAGCCGAGGGCGGCGAACCAGGCGAGCAGCTCGGAAACCGGCATGGACCAGAGCTCCGGGAGGGTCTTGGCGTGGATTTTAAAGCAGAGGGCCGCGGGTTGGAGGCGCTTGCCGCGGCAGGTGGCGCAGGTGGTGTAGGAGCGGTAGCGGGAGAGGAAGATGCGCACGTGCATCTTGTAGGCCTTGCTTTCCATCCAATCAAAGAACCCCTTGACGCCATACCATTTTCCGGCGCGCCAAAGCGCGTCGGAGTTTTCAAGATCGGTGATGCCGGCTGACTTACTATCTCCGTAGTAGATCCATTCGCGGGTGGCGGCGTCGAGATCCTGCCACGGGGTGTGGATGTTGATGCGGCGTTGTTTGCAATTGCGCAGCAGGTCGCGCTGGCATTCATCGCCGCGCTCGCCTTGAAACGGTTTGATGGCGCCTTGGGCGAGGGACAGGGCGGGATCGGGCACCGCCTTGTCGAGGTTGATGCCGATGACGCGCCCGAAGCCACGGCAGACCGGGCAGGCGCCGAGAGGATTGTTGAAGGAGAAGAGGGCGGGAGTGGGGGCGCGCAGAGTGAAGCCGGTATGCGGATTGGTCCAAGTGCTGGTAAAGGCTTTCCCGCGTGCGGGGGGGGCGGAGTTTGGCGACAGGATGGCGGCGCGGCCCTTGCCGAGATGGAAGGCGGCCTCAAGGGCTTCTAACAGACGTGGGCGATTCCGGGGGCTGAGGCTGAGTCGGTCCTGGTTGACGTCGATGATGGCCGGGAGTTGGCTGCTGGTGGCGGCCGGCGGGGGTTCGTCGGTGCGGTGGATTTGGCCATCGATGAGGACGCGAAGATAACCCTGGGCGTTGAGCATGGCGAAAATCTCCGCGGCGGTGGCCGCGGCCGGGACGGGTACCGGGAAGGTGATCCACACCGCCTCGCCCGGGAGGTTGGCCATGGCCCAGGTTGCGGCTGAATCCGGCGAGTCCGGGCGGATCTCCTCGCCGGTGTCCGGGTCGTAGCCGACGGCCAGACGCGGGAAGAGAAGTTTGAGATAGTCGTTTATTTCAGTTAGAGTGCCGACGGTGGAGCGGGTGGTGCGGACGTTGTTTTTTTGTTCGATGGCAATGGCCGGCGGGATGCCAACGATGCGCTCGACGGCGGGTTTGTCCATGCGATCAAAGAACTGGCGGACGTAGGGCGAGAAGGTCTCGACGTATCTGCGCTGGCCTTCGGCGTAGAGGGTGTGAAAGGCGAGGGAGGATTTGCCCGAGCCGGATGGGCCGGTGACGACGGTGAGCTTGCCCAAGGGGATCTCAAGGTCGAAGCCTTGGAGATTGTGCTGGTGGCAGCCGTGAATGGAGATCGCGGCGGCGGGCGGGCGAGTCTGGAGGGATCTCCCGGGGATGGGGCTTGCAGCGGGGCGTGTCGGCACGCGGAGAGCTTAGCCCAAAATCGGGTGGCCGCCAGCGGAAGAATGCAAGCGCGTAGAGATCAGGCGCGCTGAGTTCAGTCGTTCTGTGTCTCAGCGGTGGTGTTGGCGGAGCGGGATCTAACAACCGGTTTGACTTCCGGCGGGTTGATGGTTTCCGGGTCGATGCCGCGCATGAGACAAATGAAATAGCTGCTTTTTTTCTGAGTGGCGGCAATCTCGTCCTTGATCTGCTTGACTGAGGGCAGTTCGTTGGGATCCGTGAGTTTTTCGATCTGTATATTGAGACCGAGGATGTAGGTGGCGGAGAGTCCGATGAGTTCGGTCTCGAATTTTTGATCGATCACATCCTGCTTAGCCAGATAGACCGCATGGTGGTCGCGGAGTGCCGAGTAAAACTCATAATCTGAATAGCTGCCGCTGCCGAGCAGGCCCTTAGGGTTTGACTCCCGCACGCCGTTTTTGTCCAATGGGGCATTGAGGGATTTGGGCAGGCGGTTGCCGTTGGTGCGCCATTCGGTGAGGCTCACTTCGGCCCGCAGTTCAATGGCCGCCTTGCGGTTTCTTTCCAGTTGGCGGATATCTTTTTTGACTTTGCGCTCGAATGCTTCGAGGTTTTTTTCGAGTTCCTTGTTTTGGAGGGCCAGGATGGGGGTGGCCTTTTGGCGCATGATGCCGCGGGCCCGGTCCAGGAAGGCCGGCACATCGAAGGTGGGCATGGGCGCTGGAGCTGGCTTGGCGATGACGGGCTCGGTCTTGGCGACTTCGACGGGTTTGGGCTCGGGCTCGGGTTCGGGTTCGGGCTCAGGTTTGGGCTCGGGTTTGCGTTCCGGTTTCCATTCGACCGTATCGGTCTTGGGCTCGGGC
>JBILFE010000040.1:0-11490 GCA_044351705.1 Luteolibacter sp.
GGAGTTCCGTTAGGAGAACTTCGGCGTCGGCCAGTTGCTTGCGCTCCTTGGTGCCATTTACCGCTGCTGAACATCTGGCCTCCAAGTTCCAACGCCCGTATGCAGCGCCGACCCAATAACTCACTAAGTCCGCAACAAGGTCGTATTCGGTACTCTCTGAAAGTGAAAAGCTCGTTGGAAACCAATCATGGATTTTAGCCCGATTGCTCATCTCTCCAAGGAGTGCAATATCCGTTGAACTGGCCTCAAGCCGGTGCAGAATCAATTCGTCAAAAGACGTTTGTTCTCGTTCCATCTGCTTCACAGATTCTTCACACCCAGTTACGACCTTCCGTATCGTGCCGCGAAGTCCTGAAGTGCTGCGGAGCGAGATGGTCGGCGCAAGAAACGAGCCGCCTAATTCGGAGGAAGCCTCCACCGCCGCGAATGCGCACATCCTCCAATAATGCTCAGCCGAAGCTCGCACTATTGTCTCATCGCGAAGCCACGGGATTTGCCCCATGTAAGATGGTTTGTGGTGTCGTTCGGGTGTTGTCAGTCCGAGCACGCCCTCTGCGACAATCGAATTGAGATAACCTGCGAGTGCGTCGGAAGGAATATCCCGCTCGATCTTTCCCACTGCGAGCAATCCCTTCCGGCCCGGAAGTGCCGTGAAAGGTATGAGTGCTGCTCCGATTCCTCGTTCACTCACGTCTGGAAACCACACGCCACCTGACGGATAAAAATTCTCACCGCTGATGTATTTGCTGGGACTGATACCAGCGCCCTCGTATTCGGCTTTTTGTTCTGCGCCGGACTTGTGCCAATTGACCACGCACGCCAACTCGGAGATGTAGGGCGCAAATTCGAGTGGCTTTAGGAATAGCTGCCATCGGCTACCGATTTCGCCTGTTGGAACTTCAACGGTCAACCGGACGTAGCGGAAGTCCGAGGGGCACTGGAGTCCATTGACGATGTTGCACACGCCATTCCTCTCCCCCTTGTGGGCCTTTCCGAGAACTGGATCGAGCTTAGGAAGCGTTAGTAGCAACGCACGGAAAGACGGACTCAATCTGAACAGAAGTTGAGACGAGGTATCAGTGTCAAAATCTTCAAGTCTGGCGGATCGCAGTTCAGAACTGGAGATGTCTGAGAAAAGCGCATGTAGCCTGCCCGCCTTGTCGCCATCGTCCGACAGGTTCGCATATAGCGTCAAATCGCTCCGTGAGCTTGATGGCACTAACAAATAAGCGGCTGTTCGGTTGGTTGCTCCGTCCAACTCCCCAAATCCTAATTCTACGAGAAGCGGCATTCCACCCTGCTTGAGCAGGTAGTTCTTTCTGAAATCGTGGAAATCAACTTGGTAGATGAAGGAGCGCGGCGTAATCGCTCCCAGACGGCCACCGTCATTCAATTGGCAGCACCACCTAGCGAGAAACGCAGTGTAAATGTCAGCTTTCGATGCCCCTGCGCCCTTTTCGATGTAGGTCTTTGCAATTGTAGCAGGCTCACCGAACGGCGGATTCATCAGCGCCACGTCGTAGCGTTTGCGGCAGACATCAATGAAGGCGAAGCCCCGCGCCGCATCTTCTGCAAAGAGCCGGCGTTGGAAGCCGCCGCCGTTTTCGGCCTGCTCGGCGAAGTCGCGCAGGGCTGCGTAAATACGGGGCTCAGCACTGTCCCAAAACTGCTCGTCAGTGATCCCGCTAAGATCAATCTTGAGCTCCTTCTGTCTGGCCGGTTCAAGCTCCGCAAAAAGCTTCGATTGCTCAAGTTGCGGGCCTGCTTTCCATAGCTTCTTGGCCTCTGCGATTGCGCTTCTGATTTCCTCCTCGATCTTGAGCAACGAGCCGGCCTCGCCGGCGAGTTGCATCTTGTCGAAGATGACCTCCAGCAGGCGGAGGAAGACCCCGCGTTCCTCCGCGGGAAACTCGCGCTCGACGAATTCGCGCAACAATTCCTTCTCGCCGGGCATCGGCTCGGCGCAGACGATGTTGGAGCGCGTGACGGTCGGGCGTTGCGAGGCCGTTAGGCCGAGCCGCTGCCAGGATTTCTGGGCGCGGAGCCAGAGGCTCAAGCCGGCGATCTGGGCGCAGCGCGGATCGATGTCGATGCCGTGGATGTTGTGCTCGATGATGAGGCGGGGGACATCACGGAGAAATTGCTGACGAGCTTCCTCATGGGACAAAGGATCGGCCAGATCATGGTCCCAACACTTCGTTTCGCGGACGAAGCGTTCTCCATCAAGCTGGCTAAAGCGCTTTTCAGCGAGGGCTTTTTGATAGTCGAACTCAACGAACGGGATCTCCCATGCGATTTGAGGCCGGTAGTTTCGCACGGGTGGTGCAAGATACGGCCCGCAGCCAAGTCCGTCTCCCGGATCGGCGTGGGTGAGCATCACCACGCGGGCGGTGGAGGCATCGATTTCCTTGTGGGTATCGTTCGAGAGCACCTTGGCCAACCCTGGCTTTAGGCGTACCGAGTCGTGTGGGAATGGTGGGCAATCCGTCCCGTAGTCGGCGGACTTCACGACACCCATTTCCCATGCCTCCTGATAGATTACCTCGAAGAGGTCGAAGGCATAGAGGCCGAAGTGCAACGAGCCGCATGCGGGGTCAAGCATCAGGATTTCCCTGGGATCCTTGAGCGGCCGATGAGGGATGAAGACGGGTTGCTTGAGCAGGTCTTCCTGGGAAATGTTATCTGGAGGGTGGAGAAGAATTTGCCGGAGAGTGGTCCATATGGGGCCGATAACCGGATTGGCCAAGACTGGATCCATTGGGACTCCGTAGCCGTTATCTTTGAACTCAAAAGAAAGCCGCCAGAGCAATTGAAGGAGCACGACCGGAGGGCTGGATGCCAACTGCTCGGGCAGGATGCCTGATTCAAGAGGGACCAAAAGGGTATCTACGATCTCGTGGCGAGGTCTGGGGATTCCTGTCAATCCATCCATCAAGTGTTCAGGCATTATGAGACCCACCCATCCGAGCAATACGCCGAGTGCAGGATTTTCAGGCAGATCCTGAAGACATGCAGAAGATGAAAACTGCTGGAAAGCTGCGACGCCTTCCGCGTCATGCCAGATACGGGTTTCCGGTCCCGGCAGGAAGATTTCGTTAGGCCGGCGGACGAGATATCGGCACTGGTCCTTGAGACGGGTCTTACCTTTGGTCATCTCATACCAGATGCGGCCGAGCGTGTTGTCGGTGAGAAACTCGACGACATAGCGCGGGGTGAAGAACTGGTTGCGGACGGCGAGTTCGCGGGAATTGCGCGGGGCGGCGGATTCGTCGCGCATCTTTTTGCGCTCGGCGGGGTCGTTGTAATATTGATAGATCCAGCCGATTGTTTCGTCCTCGGCCCAGATGTGATTGAAGGCTTCGGGCGTGAGGTCGTCACGGACGGCGGCGTTGCCGGTGCCGCCGAGTTCGCCGAGCACGGCCTCCAGCGCCTCCTGGCGCGGGAACAACAGGCCCGCAGGATCCCAGCGGCTGAACAGCACGCCGAGATCGACGGCGAGTTCATCAAAGAGCACAAAGATATATGCGCGATAGGCCATCCAGGTGTCGCCGAAGGCACTGCCGGCGGATTGTTGGAATAAGAGAAAACCCTCCGACTGAAGACCGTGGCGGACGCATTCGAGCACGATCCCACGCTCCTCGGCCATGCGCAGGGCGGCGAGCCGGTTGAGCACGGTGAACGCCTGCTCGCGGGTAAGCCGGCCGACCGCTTCCTTGCGCGCATCGGCTTCCTTCTTCCCCTGCCCAACGAGGCCGGCGACCAGGTGGTCAAGGCGGTCGCGCAAGAGCTGGGCGACCTGCATGTCCTCATCCGGCAAGTGGGCCAGCGTCGTCAACGGCGCGGCGGTGCCGTCGTCATTGATGCCATAGGTCCCGCGGCGTTGGGCGGCGAACTCGTCGTCGAGCAGCTTGCGGCAGGCCGTGACGGTGCGCTGGAGCAGGTTGCGGGTCTTTTGGTCGAAGGGCATGGGAGAAGAAAATTAGAAATCTAAAATTTGAAATCTGAAACGAAGAGGAAGATGAAGAGGATGAACCGCCAAGGCGCTAAGGACGCGAAGGGACGAGGTGGTGGAGGGGTTTGGAATTTCGGCGGACGGTGTTTCGACAGGAAAGAAGAATTGTGAAATGGTTAGATGGCTGTGGCACAGAGTTTGGTGACAGTATCGAGCAATGAGCCGGCGAGCGACTGAACGCGGAGGTCGATGGGAGCGAGCAGGCCGTCGTCCATCAGGATGATATTGCCGCGGTGGGTGTCGGAGATGACGATTTGGCGTTCGGGATCAAAGAAAGCGGTATTGCCTTCGATGACGAAGGGCCTCCAGCCGGAATCGGTGAAGAAACGCTGGATTTCCTCATCGGTGGCCGGGGTCCCGGCAATGGCCGGTTGGCGGATGAGCAGGCGCAGGCCGCCGACAGCCTGGAACGCACCAAGGAAGATGACCTGGTCCCCGAAGAGCTCGTTGTGGAGGTGCCAGCGTTCCAAGTAAGCAATGGGCGAGGCCTTGTGCTCCTCGTGGGGGCGGTGGATGACCAGCAGCCCGAAAAAATCCGGCCAGGTGGCTTTGAGGTAGGACCGCGACGCCTCGTCGAACCAGACCTGATGCTCGTTGCCTTCGTCGTCAGGCGGGCGGCTCAGTTCGGCCGGCGGGTCTTGGAGGACGAATCCGAATTCTGCGGCGTAGTCGCGGAAGATGGCGAGTTCCTCGTGGAAATAGGTAGAACCGCCCTGAACGCGCGAAGCTGCTTCACAGCGGCTGCGGAGCTCTTCAACGTGTGCTTTGAGCGGGATTCCCGCAGCAGCGTGGCTTGGTTCATGGGAGGACATTAGCGGCAAGTAGGCGATGGGGCAAGTGGAAATTCAGCGGCGGAACGGTGGGGGCCAGAGGTCGGGGAGCTGCGCGCGAAACAGCGGCTTGGCATGTCGCGCATTGGCACACGGGCGGGCCGCCCGTGCCCCTCTTGAAGAAGCCTTGCCGCAGCGTTCGATGTTGGATGTTCGTCTTTGATTTGTTTGGAATTTAGGATTTATGATTTGGTGCTTTCCCCCAGAGGTCAGTGGAATAGGTCACTTGTTTTGAGCTGTTTGGCATAGTATCTCCGCAGGTCCTCGGTGAGATTTGACATGATGTTTTGCAGCAAAGATGGAAGTGCAGGTTGGTCCGGGAGTCAGTCCAATTCGACGGTGATCTCGGTGGCTGTTTGGGACTTGAGAGATGTTAGGCCAGTTGTGAGAGCGCCGATGGTTTGTTCCAAGGCGGCTTGATCGGTGGGCATGTAGCGACGGCGGACGTGGATCTTTAGCGGGATGGGCGTGGTTTTCTCTATCTCCTTGATAACGGACGGCTCGGGCAAACGGTTCGCTTCCTCCTTCAATTTTTTGTGCCGGTCGATGACGGCGGCGCGGAGTTGCGTGAGATTGGAGTCCAGTTCCATGCGACGGTTGAGCAATTTGCGGATGCCGGCGATGTCCGTGGCTTCCGGCAGGGTGGTGCCGTCGAGTTGGTTGGAGAACTCCGAGCGATCATCGGCCGGGAGTTCTCCCCACTCGGGCATATTCATGATCGCCTCGCGCTGGGTTTCCAAGTGGGCTGCGATCTCCTGACCCAGGCCGGTGGCGGCGGCTTTCACTTGCTCGCGGAGTGCGGTCAGGCGGTTGCGGATGTCCGAGGCGACGGTGTAGAAGTCCTCACGGGCGAGGCACTCGAGCAATTCATCACGCAGAACCAAGGTGGAGGTGCCGAGTTGATCGAGCACGCCGACCTTCGGCAAGCCGGCGATGGCAGTGGCCAGGGAAGCCGCCTCGCTCGCATCTTTGCCGAGTTCATTCACAAGGGCCTTGCGAACTTCACGCGCCCATTCTAGGCTTTCGACGATGCTGGATTCTTCGGCACCCAGGGTGACGGGGGCATCGGATGCGTCGCGGTCGAGAATCTGCGCGAGTTGCTTGGCAAGTGATTGGGCACGGTCAGAGCCGGGCAGGCTGGAGGCGGTCAGCTCGACGGCAAGCGGCGAGTATTCATTGCGGAAGGCCGGGAAATACTTGAGCACCGCCTGGCTGATCCTCGGTGCCATCGGCAGGATTTTTTCGCCGGTTAGGTCGAGCAGACGCTTGGCGGCACGATTGAGGGTTTCCTGCGGGATCTGCTTGTCGTTGGTGGCGACATCGATCTTGGCAAAAGTGTTGTTGTTCTTGAGGGCTTCGGTGGCTTTGGGACCGACGGCTTCGAGCCACTGGCCACCCACCTTGATGCGGATCGCCTGGGAAATGAGCAGACCGGCCGTCAGGTAGCGGGTGGTGTCCTTGAACCAACCATAGGGAGCGCGGTTGAAATCATCTAGCAGCTTGCGGCCATCCACTTCGCCGCGGGTGCGCAGGTAGTCGAGCAGGGAAACCAGGGCCGGGTGGTCGGTGCGGATCTTGGTGGCCGCGCCGGCCTTGTCCACGAGCCCCAGCGGATCGGTGGTGGACGGGACAGTGGAGAGGTCAGGGGCTAACAACAGTTTCTCCGCGATGTTAGAATCGAGGTTCTGCGGTGCCTGCTTGTAGGCGGGGAACACATCCGCAGCGACGTGGGTGAGTTGACTGTTGCAGGCTTGGCGCAGTTCGGTGCCGCGGGTGGCCACCGCGGTGTTGGTGCCGCGGAAGACGAAGGATCCTTTCAAGAAGGAATTCTGAATGATGGTGTCGAGATCGCGCTTTAATTGTTCGGCGCGGGTCTTTTGCGCGATGATGAACTGGGAGACTTCCTTCTCGGCGGCCTCGGTGCGATGACGGCGGTGGATTTCCTCGCAGCGATAGATGCGGGTGATGGTGTCGCGTATCTCGCGGGAATCCTCGCCGAGCAGATAGAGGACATGCTTGTTGGCCGGAACCCGGGAATCGTTGAGGCGGTCTTTGATTTTGTTGGAAATCTCGGCGGCGGGTGCCAACTCCAGATGGAGTTCCACGTCTTCCTTCGAGTGGGTGACGGCCACCGGCATGGTGCCGTGGAGCAACTTGACCTGAGCCTTGACGTTCTTGGTGTTTTCCAAACGCGCGACGGGCTCGGGTGAAAAGATCTGATCCCGCAGAATCTCATTGAGGATCGTCAACTCGTCATTGGAGGATGGCCTGAGAGATCCCTGGTCAATGAGGATTTGGGAAACGGCCTCGCTCATGAAGCGCAGGGAACCGTCCACAACTTCGATCGGAAGCTCCTTGTCATCGCACATTTCGTTTGCGGCCTTGTCGACCGACTCAAACAGCGGAGTGGCTGCAGACGCCGGGTGCAGCATGGCGGCGACATTTTGCGAGCTGACCGGAAAGCCTTCGACGAGTTGCAGGACGGCCACCGTCTTGGCAATGCGATGGTGGAGCGAGTCCGCACCATAAGCATTGGCGACCTTGGCAACGGCTTCGACCAGCGGCCGGTTGGCCCGCTCGATGTCGGCGCGGAGGGTATCGAAGAAGATGTCCGCAGTGGCGAGCGTGCCGATGGGCTGATCAGCAAGGTGGATGCCTGATTGCTGGCCCTTCATATCGACCAGCACGTCCTGAATCACTTTAAGCGTCGAGCGCAGGCCGATGCCGCCGGTGGAACGGGCCAGGCTGCGCAGCAATTCCATCAGAATGTTGAAATGCTGCGGCAGGAAGGGATAGAGCCGGGCAAACTCGTCTGCGTCAAGATGGGTCTGGATGTGTTTGGTGTTCTTGAGCTGGGTGGCCGCGGTGATGGAGCCCGAGTGATCGCTGAAGAGCTTCTTGAGCAACTGGATCGCTTCCGGGGATTTCTTGAGCAGGCGGCGATAGGTGATTTCCCGGATGTCGGTGGACTCGATATCGATGCGCAAAGGGTCTGGAAAGCGGTCCTTGAGTTTGAAGAGCGGGCCGGCCATCGGCAGTGTCTGTTGGGCGGTGGCGATGATCCATGCCTGCCCCTGGCCTATGTTTTTCAAGTTTTCGGCGAAGCCCTGGAGATTGAGGATCAATCGGTTGGTGCCCTCGATGAATTGGCCGACCTCGTCGAGGATGAAAAGGACGCGGCGGCTGCCGGTGCGGCGTTCGATTAGCGCGAGCATTTGCTTGAGCCGCTCGTCTTCACCGTAGAAGGAATCCACCTTGGTGCGGGAGAAGGAGGCCTCGTCCTGCCACAACTTCGGATAGAGTTTGCAGGCCACCCGGCTGACGATGGCATTGGCGGCCAACAGGTCATTCTGGAGTTCGTCCCAGGTGTAACCGGTCTCTTCGATCCCGGCGAGAAACTCGTCCTTGCGGCCGTCGCGTTCGACCATCAATTCCAACAGTGAGATTTTTTCATCCTTTGAATAGCCGGCCCATTCCAGCACTTTGTGATAGACGACGCGGGAGATGCCTTGGTTGGCTTCCTCCGCCGAGGCGACCGAAGCCAGATCAATCATGATCACGGTGGCCGGGAAATTCTTGGCGAGCGTGCCGAGCTGGGTGCGCAGCGGCGCGCTTGGGATCTGGTTTTGGAAACACGTTAGGAACGGTTCGCTGCCGACACGCCGGCTGGGATCGAGCGCAAAGCCGAGGTATTTGGTGAACGAGCTTTTGCCGGACCCATAGAAGCCGGAGACCCATACGCCGACCTCATGGCCACCACCGCCCTTGAAGCCGGCATCGAGGTTGATCATGAACCG
This sequence comes from Luteolibacter sp., assembly GCA_044351705.1. Taxonomy (GTDB): domain Bacteria; phylum Verrucomicrobiota; class Verrucomicrobiia; order Verrucomicrobiales; family Akkermansiaceae; genus Luteolibacter. The sequence goes on from JBILFE010000040.1 coordinate 8,640, forward strand.
CTCGTAGTGGCGGGACAGGCTGTCGGTGATCTCGTATTCCGCGATTTCCTGGCGGATCAGGTTTTCGTCGTCCGCCGCGTAATTGATGACGGCGACGATGCGCCGGTCGATCGGACGCGTTTGGTCGAAGAGTTCGCGGATGATTTTCATAAAGGTGGATTCAGCCGATGTGGATCGAGCGGTAGTTGCCGTTTTCCTTGTGGATGCCGAGGAAGCGGAGGCTGTGGAAGCCGCCGCGGGTGCCCGGGTAAAGCACCACGGTGGGCACGCAGAATTTCCCGTTGAGCTGTTGCTCGATCCCGCTGATGTGGAGGAAGGGATGCAGGGCCTCGAGGTCGGTGAGGACGAGCAGGCCGCCGGGTTCGTTGCGCAGGGATTCCAACTCGGCCAGGATCGCGTCGGCGATCACCCGTTCCTTTTCGAGCTTGGTGGAAAAAGTGCGGCGGAACTGCTGCCGCGGGTTGTCGGCATCCTGCAGGCCGACCTGCCATGCGCCGCGCAGCTTGTGGTTGCGGAACCACTGGTTGAGCATGGCGGTTAGCGACAGGACGCGCGGTTGGAAGCCATCGAGTTTGAGCTGCGCGAGGATCTGGGGCAGCATCAGCTTGGCCTGCAGGATCTCCTCCGCCGGAAAGACGATGTAGTAGACCGGATCGAAACCGGTCTGTTTCATGGAGCTGACGCCGCCCTTGAGGTGCTGGCGCAGTTCGTTGAGCTTTTCAGTGAGTGAGTGCATCGATGACGTGTTCCATGTCGGGATGTTTCCATTCGATCCGCAGCAACTGGCCGGCGTTCTGCACTTGCAGATGGCCCTTGCCCGCTTCCTTCTCTAACAGTGCGATCACATCGGCCGGCATGAGGCCGAAGAGTTTCCAATCGGGATGGGACGGGATGTTGCGGTCCTCGATGCCGTGGAAGTGCAGATCGTGGGCAAGGAAGAGCAGGGTTTCTGATAGAATCACCGGAGGCTTGGCCTGCCGGCAGCCGCGGCGGTTTTCAGCGATCATCCGAAAATCCTCCAGGGTGCCCAACAGGTAGCGGGTGACCCGTTCCATCATGCTGTCCGCCCACCGCGGAACGATCAGGCCGCAGGCGGCGGCGCGTTCGAGGAAATCGCGGGTGTCTTCCTTGGTCACCTCGCCGGAGCCGGATAGGGCTTTGCGCCAGAAGACACTGGTGACGAAATCGTGGAAGACCGAATTGTGGCGGGCGGTGTAAACGAAGATGATTTGGTGGATGGCACTGCGGCCCACGCCGGCCTCCAGCAACTGCTTGAGCCATGCGGCCGGCCGGCCGCCGTCGATGAGGTAACGTTGCGCAAAGCCGCGGCTGACGACATCCGTGATGCGGGTATCGGTGGCACGCCCCAGGGCACCGGTTTGTTTCACCAGATTCTTGAGTTCGGCCGCGCTCATCCCCGGCTGCCACAAAGTCAGCAACTCCAGTGTCTCGGGCACCAATCCCTGGGCCTTGGACAGGTTCGTCGTGTAGGGGGATGGCGGAGAGTCGGTCATGCCCGGCGGGATGCGAAGTAGGGGTAGATGCGTAGCCCCAAGCGGAAGCCGGCATGATAATGGCGCGCCAATGCGGTGATGCCGCGGTGGGTGGATGCGTCCTCGAGGAGCCCGACTTGGACAGGGCCTTCCGGACTGTCGATTTCCTCGCCGGCCAGCCGCGCCAACTCCGCTAGGCTCGATTCACGGTCAAACGGCATCTCGCTCAGCATTTTGCCAGCCTGCTTGGTGGCGGTGCGTTGGACGAGCATTTCAAGGTCCGGTTCGAGGCGGAACAAATGGGTGACGCCGGTGCGGCCGATCCGCTCGTCGTGAAGGCGTTTGGCGGCGAGGCAGGTGGCGGTGAAGCCGGCAGCCAGCGGGGCTTTCGGGAAATTGTAGTCCAAGGATTCGAGACCCGCCGCGTCGAGAAACTGGCAGTTCCACCAACCGGCGTGGTCCCGCTGGCCGAGGACGGCCACCGAGAGTCGGAGCAGGATCAATGGGTGGATCACGTCATTCATGGTTCAGGAAAGAGTCGGGAAATGGAGGGACGGGGGCAAATGGCAGCGCGGCAAACCCCTGTGATTGCCGACAGATCCGCACTACTGGCGCGGAAATGGGGCCGAAAAACGGACAAAGGCCGAGCTTGCTTGCATTTCATGCTCGAATCTATCGGTTTTCGGAATCGACCGGCAAGACTTTATTCAGGATCCATGGGAAATGAGGCTCATCCTACTCTGACAAGCGCTCCACGGTGCGGATGCCTGTGACCAACCATCGGCGCGAAATGTTTGTGTAACGGATTTCCTGGCGCAGTGAGCCGGATCGAACCTTTTGCCCGTTGCTAGCCGAATATTGCAGTCGGTAGGTTGCTTCCAGGGTTTTCGCGTCAACCTGCACATTCGGCATTTCACCATGCCGAAGAAACGCAGCAACTAGCGCGGCCGCTAAATTTTCCAAGTCCTTTGGCAATCCGGCGGCAGGCATGCTGTCAGGTTTTGAGTCGAAATGGTAGAGCAGACTTTGCAACAGTGGCGGGCGCACCCGCAGCCTGCGAAGGTTCGAAAGTATTTCCTCAAATTTTCCACGGTTCAGTTTCCGCAAGTTCTCCAACGGCGCCACGGCGTCGGAGTATTCATTGCCCTGGTGATCTGAAAGTTGTCGCACTTTCCGCAAGGGATCTGCTTTCGCCCAGATCATCAAAGAGATCCATTTTAGGTCACGCTTTCGTACAAACTCAGAACTCAGCATTCGACCTGACAATGGCCACGGGGACGAGCAAGTTCAATTCCCTGATATTGGGGTAAATCGCGGCAAAGAAACCACTGAGGAACTGAGTACCACTGAGAACACTG
>JBILFE010000567.1:0-3201 GCA_044351705.1 Luteolibacter sp.
GAGGCGCTTGGTCCCGTGGAAATGACGGGCGGCGGGTTGCTCGATGCAGTAGGCGAGGAACTTGGTGTAGGGCGTGACGGGCTTGGGCGGGGTGGCGGCAGCGACGCCGGCCGCTTTGATGTTGCGTAGCCAGGCGCTCAATTCGCCGTTGAAGCGGGCTTCGTTGCGGATGGGCATGGCGGCCACCATGGCATGGAGTTGTTCGAGCACGGCACAGGCGTGTTTGCACTCGAAGCCAACGGGACAGGAACATTCCGCGACCAACTCAAATTCGGGCTCCTCCTCGGTGGGTTCAAACGGTTCGTCGAAATAAAGATAGAGTTTGGTGTGATAGGCTTTGGGGCGCGAGCCTTGGACGCGCGCATCGAAGAGCAGCGCGTCGGAATCGCCCACATCATCAAACCATTCCTTGAGTTTGATCGATTCGACGAGAATGTCGCGGCTGCGCTGTTGAGTCTGCGAGTCGAAGTCCTTGCGCCACGGCGCGGCCTTGAGCCATTGGAGCACGATGGGAAATTCAGACAGGCTGGCGGCATCGGGAAAGTTCATGCAGGGGGGGAAAGGAAGCGGACAAGCAGCGTCCGGGTGCGCAGAGAGGCTATGGGGTGGCCCGTCCAAGGCAAGCGGAGACTGTGTGCGGGTGCCAGTTACGCCCCCCCCTCGAGACGGCACGCGGCGGCGCACCGGTGACGGTTGGCGGCAAATGTGCGGTAGACCCAGTCAAAAAACCGCCGCAGCCCGGGCGTGATCGAAACCCAATACAGCGGCCATGCCCACCAGATACGCCGCATGATATGGCGATAGGCGTCGGCACCCGCCAGTTGGCGACCGCCGGGAAGCAGCAGGCGGAAATCATCCAACAATCTATCCGGATTGATCCCCAACCTTCCGGGCACCCATTCCGTTTGGAGGGGCGCGATGGTGAAGCCGCGGCGGCGCAGCGCGGGTTCCAAGAAAATGACCCAGCGGCGGCAACAGCCGCAAGTGTCGTCGTAGAGGATCCAGCCGCGGGGTGGCGGTGCGTGGGCGGGTGCGATCGACCTCTTCACAGCAGTGGTTTGAATGGCACATGCAGGCCCTCGGCCCCGGCGAGTTGTTTCTGGTGCGCGTCGAAGGTGAGAAACTCTGCCGCTCCAAGATGCAGGGCGGTGGCGATATGAAGGATGTCAAAGACCCTGTGGCCCTGAGACCCTTGGAAACGATACATCGCGCAAAGAAAGGACGTGTCCGGATAGGCCGTCATCGCTCGTCGATCGCTCGTTCGGCCTCGCGCATCGCAGCCACTTCAGCCATGGAGAACATCTTATCCCCCCACACTTGGCGCAATTGCGCCATGATGTCGGGCTTGGCTGCCGCCCCGTGCGAATCGCCGACCGGGATGGCTGAAAGCCTCGCAAAAGCCCGCCCCCGCTTGATGATTTGCACGGTCTCCCCATGCTCGATCCAGCCGGAAATGCGGCGGAAATTGTTGCGCAGGTCGGCGACGGTTGCGGTCTTCATGAGCGAGAAAAACAATCACAGAAGACCGCCTCGTCAAGCGGAATCAGTCGAGCAAAGTGCAGTGTTCGATATCGGCGAGGCCGAGAGGGACGTTGCGGATCTTGAGCAGCAGCGGCAGGCGGCGGTCGATTTTTATCGGATCCTCGGCGAGCCTGAGGATACCGGTGAACTCGTGGTCGTACTCGCGCAGCTTCAGACACACGCGCCGGCCGACAGGCACGCCCCATTCGTGGCGGATGAGTTGGAGGCGGGCCTCGCGTTGTCGCCGCCAGTTATCAAAGCCGTTGGTGTTGCCGGACTCAAAATCCAACATCCCCTGAAACCCTTCATCGTCCATCGCCAGGCATTCCTAATGACTAATGACTAATGACTAATGACTAATGACTAATGACTAATGACTAATGACTAATGACTATTTCGGGATTGAGGCGTCGAGTTGTTCGAGGGCGAGCACGGTGTAGGCGGTGACCAGGACGGGGTTGGATTCCATCCAACGGCCGTCGTTGTTGACCCAGGAACCGTTTTCACGCTGGCTGGAGAGGAGTTTGTTGCCGAGATCCTTGCGCCAGTCCACTTCGGTACCGTCGGCCAGCTTGAGGGTGTTGAGGTTGGCGGCGGTGAGGGCCTTGGCCATCGTCTGATAGTAGTAGTAGAGTCCCTCGGGGCCCATGCCGGGGTTTTCAGTGATGGTGTAGTTTTTACCTAACCATTCCTTGACGGCCACGACGCGGGGGTCATCGGCACTGACTTTGGCATAAATGAAGGAGAGCAGGCCGGCATAGGACATCGAGCCGTAGGAACGCAGGGCGGTGCGGTCGCTGGGAAGTTTTTGCTCGCCGGCTTTGGATTCGGTTGGGGAGTAGATGAAGCCGCCCTTGTTTTTTGGATCGTTGGAGGCGAATTCCTGGTCGTTGGTTTCCTGAAGGTTTTGGCAACGGGAAAGGAAGGTGACAGCGGCCCCCCAATCGAGGTCAGGTTGGGTGCCGTACTTGCCATCCTCGATGATTTTCTTGGAGAGGGCGAGGGCTTCGATGGCGAGATAGGTGTTAGACAGGTCGGTATGGTCTTTTTTCGAGCCGTAGCCGACGCCGCCGTCATTGGGGTTGTCGGTTTTGCCTTTTTCGCCCAGATCCCATTGATTGTCGATGAGATGCTTGCGGGCCTTGACAGCGGCGGGTTCGTAGTCGGGGCGACCGGCGGCCATGAGTGCGGTGAGGGAGGTGGCGGTGTTATAGACGGAGAGGCCGCGGTTGTAGATGCCGCCATCGTCTTTTTGTTGGGCCAGCAGCCAGGTGAAGCCTTTCTCGAGGTTGGCGGGCAGGCTGGCTTTGCGGTCGAGATTGGGGTCGCGCACGGCGGCGGTGAGGGCAAGAGCGGTCAGGGCCGGGAGTCCTTCGTCATCCCACTGGCCATTGGCTTTTTGTTGGTCCTTGAGCCAGGAATTGCCGCGGGCGATGGCTTGGCGCATTTCCTGTTGGAGTGACTCATAGCGGTTGGGGTTTGGCGGGGCGGCGGCGGCAAGACCGACGCTGAGCAGGAGGAGGAGTGTGGTGGTGGCTTTCATGATAGATGGAGGTGAGAGGTTGCGGGAGCGGGTGAAGCGTCCGGATGGATAGCGACGCGGAGGGGGGGCTTGGTGCCGTGGATTTCCGGATGCCGTGAAATCCGTCCCTGTGGAAACGTATCAACGGCGTCGATTTT
>JBILFE010000568.1:0-3199 GCA_044351705.1 Luteolibacter sp.
CGAGCGCGAACGCGACTTCAACGGCGTTGGTACCATCGAGAGCCTCACCTCCGCTCTTGAATACGACTACACGCTGCCTCTAACGCGCCTCCTCCTCGCCAACGCCTTAGAGAAGGCCAACGCTGCCAAGAAAGCCGAAGAGCAGGATGCCTCCATCCCCGCCCGCGCCGCCCACCACCGCCGCTATGACCTCGACCGCCTGCCGGACGATCCCGTCCTCTGGACACGCGCCGCCAAAGCCCTGAACGACGCTCCTGCCGGCGCGATGGTCGGCATCAGCCCCAAGGCCATCCACCCGGCCGCCGTTGCCCAGCAAGCCGCCAAAAAAGCGCTGGCGCTGAAACCCAACGATCCTGCCGCCCAAGCCGAACTCGACCGCGCGAAGAAATCCCCCACCCCATGAAACCGCACTCTAACGACAAGCCCAAGGCCTACTGGGCGTTCATCAGCTATTCATCGAAAGACCAGAAGTGGGGAGAGTGGTTGCACCGGCGCTTGGAAAACTATCCGATCCCACCCGAGTTCCGGGGCTTGGAGGTTTTTCGATGGCGCGCTGCTGGATAAAACGTTGCGTTTAGTCATCATTCATGCCAACTTGCCGCGATTAAATTTGACGATTTGCAGGCTTTGATTGCCGATGAGCCGGTCTTTTCGTCCGGGCTTCTGCTGTCCGGGCGTGCGAATGACCGGTCTTTGCGGCTGCAATTGTCGCGCTGGGTAAAGGCGGGCCGATTGCTCCAGTTCCGCCGGGGGCTCTATGCCTTGGCACCACCGTGGCGCAAGGTCGAGCCGCACCCGTTTCTGGTGGCCAATCGACTGCGACGCGGCACCTACGTGAGCCTGCAGTCCGCGCTGGCGTGGCATGGCGTCATTCCCGAACATGTGCCGGTGGTCAACTCCTCGGAAGGCTCGTGTATTCGCGGCCAAAACCTTTCAAATTAGGTATGTTTTGGCGGAATAAAAGGATTTATATCTGGCCAAAACATGGCGTATCTTCCGACCATGGATAAGCCAAAAACACCCCCTTCACCTGCATCCGGAACGGCTCTGATCGGTCGCGTGGCCGAGATGCGGAAACTGGCGCTGGCGTTGGCCTCCGACGAGGCCGAGTTTGTGGCCATCTACGGTCGTCGCCGGGTGGGTAAGACCTTTCTGGTGCGCGAGTATTTCGGAGAGGCGGTCCGCTTTGAGCTGACCGGGATGCACGGCGTGACCTTGGCCGACCAGCTCGAAAATTTTGCCGCAGCCTTGGGGCAGGCCAAGGGCTTGAGCGAGCAGTTGCGAGCGCCCGGTTCATGGTTCGAAGCGTTCGGGCAACTTGAGCGCCATATTGAAGCGCTGCCGCCGCCGCCAGCGGGAAGCAAGCATGTGGTGTTTCTCGACGAGCTGCCCTGGTTGGATACCCGGCGCTCGAAATTGTGCCCAGCCCTTGAACACTTCTGGAATAGTTGGGCTTCACGCCGAAAGGATCTGCTGCTCGTGGTCTGCGGCTCCGCAGCCTCGTGGATGGTTCAATATCTCGTCGAGGCCAAGGGCGGTCTCCACAACCGGATCACCCGGAAGATCCGCCTGCTACCCTTCACGCTTGGCGAGACCGCGGCGTTCCTAAAATCGCGGGCCGTCGAGTTGACCCCGTATCAGGTGATTGAGCTTCACATGGCGTTCGGCGGTGTTCCGCACTATCTGAAAATGGCCGAACCAGGACTGTCCGCGTTTCAGATCATCGACCGCGTGTGTTTCGCCTCGCAAGGCGAGCTGCGGGACGAATTCAACCGCCTATACACCTCGCTGTTCGACCACCCGGAGGAGCATCTGGCCATCGTCAAAGCACTCGCCGCAAAGCGTGAAGGATTGACGCGCAACGAATTGCTTACTGCGACCGGCCTTCCGTCAGGGGGAGGCACGACCCGGCGGCTGGACGAACTGGCGGAATCGGGGTTCCTTCTCGTCAGCATCCCGTTCGGGCGGAAGGAGAAGGATGCGTTAGTTCGGTTGTCGGACGAATTCTCGCTGTTCCATTGCACTTGGATCGCGCCTCTTGGGAAAAAAAATCCCGATCAAGATTACTGGATGAAACAGCGGCAATCGCCCAAATGGCGCGCCTGGTCGGGGTTTGCCTTTGAAGGCATCTGCCTGAAACACGCGCTTCAGATCAAGGCGGCTTTGGGCATCAGCGGGGTGCAGACTACGGAAGCGCCCTGGCGGCACCGGGCGGCCGCGGACGGGTCCGGCACCCAGATCGACCTGCTCATTGATCGGGCCGACGACACCATCAATCTCTGCGAAATGAAGTTCTCAGAAGGCGCGTTCACCATCGACAAGCCCTACGCCGACATCCTGCGGCGGAAGCGCGACATCTTCCGCCAAGTGACCGGCACCCGGAAAAATATCTTCATCACCATGGTCACAACCTATGGCATCACCGACAACGCCTACGCCAAAGAGCTGATCGCCAGTCACGTAACTGCCGAAACACTGCTTAAGGAAGGAACCACCCCATGAAACCGCTCTCTAACGACAAGCCCAAACATTACTGGGCATTCATCAGCTATTCCTCGAAAGACCGGAAGTGGGGCGAGTGGTTGCACCGGCGCTTGGAAAACTATCCGATCCCGCCGGAGTTCCGGGGCATGGAGGTTTTCGATGGCGCGGTGCTCGGAAAAAACCTGCGACCGGTGTTCCGTGATCGGGACGAACTTGCAGGCTCGTCGGATCTGGGTGCGGCTATCGGAAAGGCGTTAGACGCGTCGCGGTTTCTGGTGGTGCTGTGCTCGAAGAACGCCGCTAAATCCCAGTGGGTGAACAAGGAGATCGAGGATTTCCAGGCACTGGGCAAAGGCGATCGCATCCTGGCCCTGATCCTCGACGGCGAACCGAACGCCACGGACAAGGGTATCCCTGACGATGAATGCTTCCCGCCCGCGCTGCGCTATCCGGCCGAACCGATTGCCGGCGACCTGCGCAAGGAGGGCGATGGCAAAGAGCGCGGATTCCTCAAGGTGCTCGCCGGCATCGCGCAGTTGGACTTCGACAAGCTTTACCGCCGCCACGAACGCGCCATGGCGAAAAAACGGCTGGTTGCAGGTACCGTCGCACTCACCCTCATCGCCGCCTTTGCCGGTCTATCGATTTTTGCCTGGGGCCAGCAACAAGCAGCGGTAAAGAACGCACGCCAAGCCAAAGAGCAGAAGATTCAGGC
>JBILFE010000569.1:0-3196 GCA_044351705.1 Luteolibacter sp.
CACCACGCCCGCACCAACATTTCATAACAGGTGTGCCCGAACACGTGCCACCACCCCGGCCCCACCGCCAAAAAATGCCCGCCCAGACCTAACAAAAACAACGCGGCCGAAATCCACAACAGCCAGTCCGTGCGGCGGCGTCCCCCGCCCCCGCAGCAGGCACCGCCTGCCGGTGCCTGGGGCGCGCAGCAACACGAGCGTACTGCTGACTCTGGCGCCGCCACGGGTGCCGGCGGCGTCATTTGCAGCAATGCGCGGCGCATCGCCCGGCGCTCGCGATCATCGCCCGGCGGCGGGGTGGGTGAGGGTGTGGATCCGCAGGCGGACATCGTATTGCGTTAGGGACGGTTTCACTGAGGGGCAAATATGCCGCGCGTATTGCCATTTGCAAGCTGGCGCACTTCAAACTGAAGTGCTCAAGCAGCTTCATGGCGAGTTGCACGCGGAGGTGTTAGAAGCTTATGGGTGGAACGATCTCAAGAATTGTGCGGCGCTCTATGAGCGTCGCTGCGGAAGAGACCGCATTGTAGCGGCGCTCTATGAGCGTCGATGCGCAAGAGATGCGCTTGTGCATGGGCCTGCGACGGTCGCAGACCGCCACTACAAGGCCGCGCAGGGACCGCATTGTAGCGGCGCTCTATGAGCGTCGATGCGCAAGAGATGCGCTTGTGCATGGGCCTGCGACGGTCGCAGACCGCCGCTACAAGCCGACATCGGCCTTCCCGATGACGAAGCCGGCTCGGCTGAGACTTCGGCGAGCTCAGCCGAACCGTTCTTTGCGGTCTATCCCATTCTTGCATTTAGGCGGCGTATATGAGCCGACTCATGGGCGAGACAGCGCCGCTAGCAACTTCTGATGGATCCCGCCGAAGCCGCCATTGGTGAGCACGGCGATGACGTCGCCTGGTCTCGCGTCGGACGCAACCGTGGCCACGATCTCGGCAATGCCGGTGAGATGCCAGCCGTGGCCGCCATGGCGGTTGATATCCGCGGCAAGTTGGTGCGGGTCGAGCCGGTCGTCGGGCGGGATCTTGTGCAGGTCCGGGATGGCGGAAACAATGGCAAAATCGGCGCCGGCCAGAACCTCGGCCAGCTCGCGCTGGAAAACCGCGCGGCGTGTTGTGTTAGAGCGGGGTTCGAACAAGACCCACAAGCGGGCCTGCGGGTAGCGTTGGCGCAGGCTGGCAATGACGAGACGGATGGCGGTGGGATGATGGGCGAAGTCATCGATGACCTTGATGCCATTGACCTCACCGCGGAGTTCCTGGCGGCGGGCCACGCCATCAAACGCCTCCAGCCCGGCGCGGATTTCCGTGTCACTGAGGCCGGCGAAGCCGGCCGCCGCCGCTGCCATGGCGGCATTGCGCACGTTGAACTCGCCGGTCATGCGAATGGAATAGGCGATGCCACCGAGCGTGAATGAACAACGATCCGTCTCGTAGTGGACGTTTTCGATCCGCAAATCGCAGGATTCGCTAAACCCCACCCGGGTGATCGGGCAGGGCGCGCCAGCGGCCACCTCAAGACAACTGGGCTCATCGCCATTGATGAATGCCCGGCCGCCGCGCGGCACAATGTTGAGCAGGCGGCGGAAGCTGAGTTGGATCTCCTCGAGCGAGTTATAGATATCCGCGTGATCGAATTCGATGTTGTTGATGACGACGCACTCCGGCAGATAGTGGAGAAACTTCGAGCGCTTGTCGAAAAAGGCGGTGTCATATTCATCACCTTCCAGCACGTTGAATGCGGAGTCGGTGAAATGCGCGCCGCAGCCGAGGTTTTTGGGCAGCCCGCCAATCATGAATCCGGGGTCGCGGCCGGCCAGCCGCAGCAACCATGCCAACATCGCCGAGGTGGTCGTTTTGCCGTGCGTGCCGCACACCACCAGGTTGCGCTTGCCGCGCAAAAAAAACTCCTTCATCACTTCCGGCAGCGATTGATAGAGCAGCTTGCGGTCCAGCGCCGCTTCCGCTTCCGGATTGCCGCGCGAGATGGCATTGCCAATCACAACCACCTCGGTGGCGGCGGGAATATTCTCCTCGCGATAGCCTTCACTGAGCGTGATGCCCTGGCCGCGCAGAAAATCCGACATCGGCGGATAGACCCCGGCATCCGAGCCGGTAACGCTGAATCCGCGCTGCTTCATCGCGGCGGCCACCGCACCCATGGCTGTGCCACAGATGCCTGTAAAGTGAAATCGGGTCTTGTCAGCCATTGTGTTAGATCAGAAAGTTGGGGCCGGCACCGTGGCGTGTTCCAGCACTTCGCTGCGCTGGCGCAGGATGCGGTCGGCAATTTCGCGGACGATTTCGGCCAGCAGCAGCCACAGATGCGAGCCCTCGCGGTAATCGGCGGGCGCGATGTGCTTGACGCGTCCGGCATGACTGCAGAGTTGGAAGCACTTGCGGAACGAGCGTCCGCTCACATCCTGCGGATTGTATACGGCAATGCCGTGGCCGCCGTTGCGGTTCATCACCGTGAAGCACGGCACATCGGTCGGACCATCCCCGACATACACCATGTTTTCAAACGGGATCGGCCGCAGTTCCGCCGGCATGTGGTCGTTGACATCCTGCTCATAGCTGAGCATGCCCTTGTTGATGCGGAACAAAAACTGCGTCTTGGTGGTGTGGGAGATGACCCGTTTGGGAAAGCTGATGCGCCCTTCCGCGTCCTCGCCGAACTCACAGCCGAATATGGATTTGACGTATGGCTTGAGGCGCGAGCCATCGAGCAGGACCTTGAGTCCTGAGGAAATGATATAATGTTCCACCTTGATGCCGGCCGCCTCATGCTCGGGTCGCAGGCACTTGGCCGGCAGCGCCTCAAACAACTCCGGCACCCCGGGAAAAAACTGCAGCCCGGCACCCAGCGCGGTGAGGCGCGCATTGGTCACGTTGTCCATGCCGAGGTAATCGAGCAGGCATTTCATGTAGGCCAGTTCGCCATCCCATTGCTGCTCGCGCACCAAGGCGTTGCAGCGCAGCCAAAACTGCGCGGCATCAATCCCAAACTCGGGCAACAGCACCTCATCCTGCATGTATCGCGGCCCGAGCGTCTGATCGTAATCGTAAATCAACGCGATAATGTTCTGCGGAATGGCCATGGGAGGCACAAACCAACCAAGCACATCCCCCCGCGACAAGCCGGAAATCACAAATCCACCACTTGACCGCCGTTTTGCTTCAATCCGCTG
>JBILFE010000633.1:0-2904 GCA_044351705.1 Luteolibacter sp.
TGATCATTAATTGATATATATTTCAGTGGTTTCAGTGGTCATCAGTGCTTCAGTGGTAAAAATCGTCATCCACAATCCCCCCAAAAAAACCTCAGCTTGACAGCACCTTCGGGGAATTCAACTTGCTCGCCACTGCGTCAAAAACGAGGTCGTTTACTGAGTTCAGGTATCCTCCAAGGAGGCGACGCGCAACAAAATGCCATGGACGTCGGCAACCACCGATCTCGCGGGAAACTCGAGATAAACCCCCTCCGTGCTGAGTTGAATGCTGACCTTGGAAGAACCGGTGAAGTTCACCGACCACGGGTGCTCTGAGGCGCTAAAACCCGCCGCCTTGAGCAACTCGATCGCTTGCCCCACACACTCGGCGGCCACCACAAAATCCACATCCTGGGTGACCATGGGCTCTGCTGCCCAATGGTTCACCGCAACACCTCCAATGGCGCACCAAGGGATGTCTGCCCGCTCAAGGCAATCGACGAGCCGCATGACGTCATCGGTGCCTCCGGCAGTCTGCCAATCGTAGAATTTCTTCGCGGTCACAGCGGCAATCTACACTTCCGCCCCAAGATTTGAGAGCCTTTTCTTGCTGATCCTTGGCTGCCCCTGTTGTCAGGCCAGGCGATTACCTTGCACTCCGGAACTATACGCGCTACAATCCGCCCATGGCCATTGAGCAATTTTTGGAGTTTTCCCCCACCATTCATGACAGCGCCTTCGTTGCCGCCAGCGCGGATGTGATTGGTCGCGTCACCCTGCACGCGGATGTCAGCATCTGGTATCACGCCACTTTGCGCGGTGATATCAATGAAATCGTGATCGGCCCGCAGTCCAACATCCAGGACAACACCGTCATCCACCTCGCCGATAACTACGGTTGCTACGTCGGCGAACTCGTCACCGTCGGTCACTCGGCCATTCTGCATGCCTGCACTGTCAAGGACGAGGTCCTCGTCGGTATGGGAGCCATCATTCTGGATGGCGCGGTCATCGGCGAACGCTCCATCATTGGTGCCGGAGCCCTGGTTACCGGCGGCACCATCATCCCTCCCGGCTCACTCGTCCTCGGCTCGCCCGCCAAAGTCGTCCGCTCCCTGCCACTCGACGAACAGGCGAAAATCAAAAACTGGGCCACCAAATACGTCGCCGGCTCGCGCAAATATCTCGCCCGTTAGTGGTTAGTCGTCGTATTCCAACCTGGCAACTACTCAACAAACTGACGTGCATTCTTTCTAACAACCATCCCGCCATGCCCGATCTTGTTCGCGTTGAACCCATTGCCCTGCTGCCCACGCAAGCCGGTTGCGCCGTTTTTTTGGGCGACGGCAAGAAGGCGATTGTGTTTTACATCGACCCCGCCGTCGGCGCCTCCATCAACACCGTCCTGAGTGACCAGACGGTCCCCCGTCCGCTCACCCACGATCTGTTTCTCAACGCCCTGCAGGCATTCGGTGCCAGTGTGAACCGCGCCATCATCGTCCGCGTCGAACATGAAATCTACTATGCCCGGCTCATCCTCGAGGCGAAAAACGAAATCATGGAACACATGATCGTCGAGTTGGACGCCCGGCCCTCCGATTGTCTCGCCCTGGCGGTGCGCGCCGGGTCCCCACTCTACGTCATCCGCACATTGTGGGATAGCCTCGAGGACATGTCCGCTGTCCTCGCGGAAATGCGCAAGCAAGGCGAGGGCGGTGAGGATGCGTAACCCGCCCTCCCAATCATGGCTTGCCGCGGCGAGGCCCCTCTGTTATACCCGCGTCCATGAGTCCCATCACCGTTGCCGCGCTCAAGGAGCAATCAGGCGAAACCCCCATCGCCGCTGCCATCGCCGCCCAACTCCAATCCCGCTCCACCCGCTCCACCAAAGCCGGTAAACCCTATCTGGAACTCGTCTTCGCCGATGCCACCGGCAATATCTCTATCAAAATCTGGTCGGACTCGGCCAATTTTGACGCCGCCGCGGCACTTGCCGATGGGGCCATCGTCCGCTTGGAAGCCGAGTGGACCCAGAACCAATATGGCGTCAATCCCAACCACCTCGCCTGGTATGCGCTGGATGCGGCGGCCATCGCCACCTTCCTCGCCGGCGACCCCGCCACCCGCGACAAACAAGCACAAGACTTCGCTGACATTGTGGCGTTGAGCCAATCCATCACCGACCCACGCCTCAACGGGTTGTGCCAGCGTTTTCTGGCCCAAATGGGCGAGCGCTTCCGGCGCACCGCCGCCGCCAAGCGCAATCACCACGCCCGCCGCGGCGGTCTCGTCGAACACGTCGCCCAAATGCTGCGCGCCGCCGCCGCCCTGTGCCCGGTCTATCCGGAACTCAACCGTGACCTATTGTTTGCCGGGGTGATCTTCCACGATTGCGGCAAACTCTGGGAAAACGCCTATCCGGAAGACGGCTTCGGTCAAATCCTCAGCCTCCACGGCGAAATGTTAGGCCACATCCCGCTCGGCATCGAACTCGTCAACAAGCTCTGGCGCGAATTGTTGGACTCACCGGAAGCCGCCGCCTGGACCGAGCTCAAACCGTCGGCCGAGGAAACCCGCCTGCATCTGCTTCACCTCATCGGCAGCCACCACGGTCAATTCGAGTACGGCTCGCCCACCCTGCCACGCACCCCGGAAGCCTTTGCGCTCCATCACATCGACAATCTGGATGCCAAACTTGAAATGGTCCGCGACGCCTACGCCCAGGCCCACGAAATCGCCCCCGGCATTTTCGACCGCGTTTTCCCCCTTCCGGCCAACCTGGTCCGGCCGTTGGCCAAGACGCAAGATGGCAAGACGCAAGACACAAAATGAATATGCTCCGCACACCACTCCTCTGCTCTGCCACTTCTCTTGGGTCTTCAAGTCTTGTGTCTTGTGTCTTGTGTCTTGTGTCTTGTGTCTTTT
>JBILFE010000571.1:0-3191 GCA_044351705.1 Luteolibacter sp.
AGTAATGATCTCAGATTTCAAATTTCAAATTTCAAATTTCCCCCGTCCCCCCCATGCCCCTGCACCTTGATATTGTTACGCCGGAGAGAAAGGTGTTTTCCGGTGAAGTGGACAACGTCTATCTGCCCGGGTCGGATGGTGAATTGGGAGTGCTGCCAATGCATGCCGGGGTGGTCACCGCGCTGCAACCCGGCGAACTGCGCTACCTTCACAACGGCGAGGTCCTCACCCTCGCCATCGGCTCCGGCTTCGCGGAAATCACCCAAACCCATGTTGTCGTTCTAACAGACATGGCGCTGGGTGAAGCGGAAATTGATGTCAGCCAGGCCGAGGCGGCCATCACACGCGCGCAGGAGGAACTCCACGGTGTGGATCACAGCATGGATGCGGAGGAAAACGCCTATCTGCAAGGGGTCATCGCCAAGTCCACGGTAGCCCTCCAATTCAAGCGCAAAGGCAAGGGTAGGGATTAGGCTTGCACGGGTGGGCAAAGCGGCGATCATCGGGCATGGAACATCATGTCTATTTTTGGTTGAAGGACGAATGCAAGAGCGCGGTCGACAAGGCAGTGTTTGAGCAGGGATTGGCGTCATTATTCGAAATCGATCTGGTTAGGGGTGGGCGCTGGGCGGTGCCGGCAGCGGTGATGCCACGGCCGGTCATTGACCAATCGTGGGATTACGCCGTGACCATGCAATTTGCCAGTGTGGCGGATCAAGATGCCTATCAAGGGCATCCGCAGCACCAAGCATTCATCGAAATGTTCAAGGCTTGGTGGGCCAAGGTGCTGGTGATGGATTTGGCATGAGCCGGGTGCCGACACTGCCGTCTAACCGATCCGATGTCCGGCAATCTTAAATCCAAGGCGGGGGCAGGGGGGGAGTTTTTGCCGATGACGCGGGCGGAGATGAATGCGCGCGGCTGGCAGGAGTTGGATATTCTCATCATCACGGGTGATGCATATGTGGATCATTCGTCGTTTGGAGCGGCGGTGATCGGGCGGGTGCTGGAGGCGGCGGGCTGGCGCGTCGGCATCGTGGCGCAACCGGATTGGCGCGATGTGGAATCGATCAAGGTGATGGGCACGCCCGGATTGTTTGTGGGGGTCACGGCCGGGAATTTGGATTCGATGGTGTCGAATTATACGGCGGCGAGGCACAAGCGGAAGTTGGATGTTTACAGTGTTGGCGGAGTGCCGGGAAAGCGTCCGAACCACGCGTCCGTGGTCTATGCGCAACTGTGCCGGCGGGCCTTCCCCGGCGTGCCGGTGGTGCTGGGCGGGATGGAAGCGAGCATGCGGCGCGTCGCACACTACGATTACTGGGAGGACAAGCTGCGGCCATCGGTGCTAACCGATTCAAAGGCGGACATTCTGGTTTATGGCATGGGTGAGCGCGCGGTGCGCGAGATCGCCACACGCCTCGGCGCGGGTGACGCGGATTTGAGCGGCATTGCGGGCACGGCCAGGTTGTTAGGTTCCAAGGCGAGCGCGGCGGCGGATTTTTCCGATTGCATGATGCTGCCGGCGTGGGAGGCCATGCAGGCGGACGTCAAAGGGTTGTTGCAACTAACAAGAGTGACGGAAGCGCAGCAGACGCCGTATTGCGGGAAGCGCCTGGTGCAGATGCACGGTACCCGGGCGGTGTTGTTGGAGCCGCCGGCGCTGCCGATGGCTGGCGCGGAGCTGGATGCCGTGTATGAATATCCATACCAACGTGCGGTGCATCCAAGCTATCAGGAGCCGGTGCCGGGCTTCGTGACCATCAAGGATTCGGTGATTGTGTCGCGCGGGTGTGCGGGCGGCTGCACGTTTTGCGGGCTGGGCTTGCACCAGGGGAAATTTTTATCGAGTCGGAGTGTGGATTCGGTGTTACGGGAACTGCGCAGCTTGGGTGAGCTGGCATCGTTCCGCGGTACGGTCTCCGATCTGGGTGGGCCGACGGCGAACTTGTATGGCGCCAGGAATGGTCACGTCAAAGCCTGCCAGGCGTGCCACCGGCCGAGTTGTTTGTGGCCGAGCGTATGTCGTCATTTTGAAATCGACGAGCAAGCGGGATTGGAGTTGTTGCGGGGTGCGCGGAAGGTGCCTGGGGTGAAGCATGTTTTTGTGCAATCGGGCATCCGCATGGACGTGGCCTTGCGCACCCCGGAATACCTGCGCGAGTTGGTGCAACATCACATTTCCGGGCACATGAAGGTGGCCCCGGAGCATCTGCACCCGGATGTGTTGCGGCGGATGCGCAAGCCTGCCGGGGACTTTCCGGCGTTTTTGGAAAGATTCGCCGAGATCAGCAAGGCGGCGGGTAAGGAGCAATACCTCGTGCCGTATTTCATCTCCAACTTTCCGGGTTGCACGCCCAAGGAAATGGCGACGGTGGCGGAGTTTCTCCAACAAGAGCGGTGGAATCTCCAACAAGTGCAGGATTTCATCCCGCTGCCCATGACGCCGGCGGCCGCGATGTACGTGACCGGCCTGGACATCCATACCGGCGAGCCGATCCCCGTGACGCGCAATGCCGGCGAGCGCGAAAAACAGAAAGCCATGCTGCGGCCCAATCAAGCCGCCAAGCGAAATACCGGCGTGGATTTGGACACCGTGGAGTGAGCCCCGGGTGCGGTCTCAGCGGCCATCGGCCAGGCGTTCGGCGAGCATCGCTGGAAGGCCGGCGGCAAGGATTTTCGCCTGGGTTTGCCCGATTTCATACTCGATGCGGCGGAAGACCACCAATTGATGATCGCTGTCGTAGATGGCGTAGCAGGCACGCCAGTCACCATCGCGGGGTTGGCCCACAGAGCCGCAGTTGATGAAATATTTGGCGTTGCTCTCGATGATGATGGAATCCGCAGGAACCTCGTGGACTTTGTCGGACTTGGCGTATACGCGCGGGACGTGGGTGTGGCCGTGGAAGCAAAGCTGGGTGAATTGATAGGAAAAATTGGCCATCGCATCAAACCGGTTGGTCACATAGTTCCAGTGTGACGGCTGATCCAGCGTGCTATGGACAATGGTGAAATCGGAAACCTGGCGGACCATGCGGAGGCGGCGCAACCACAGGCGTTGGTCGTCATTGAGCTGGTCGCGGGTCCACTGCAGGGCTGCTGCGGCGACCGGATTCATGCTTTCGAGCGAGTGGCTGCCGGCAGCGTCTTCATCGTGGTTGCCCTTGATGGTGGGGCAGTCCAAGTGCCGG
>JBILFE010000570.1:0-3191 GCA_044351705.1 Luteolibacter sp.
CAGGATGTCCCAACAGAACATGCATGGACCGCGGCGGCAGAGGCAATGCGAACATTGAACATCGAACATCGAACCGAAGCGCGAAAATGCGAATCTCAGCCAGATGCGCAAACATCACCTTATGTTCGCTGATTGCTATTCGCTATTCGCTGTTCGGTTCGATGTTCGATGTTCGCTGTTCGATGTTCGATGTTCGATGTTCGATGTTCGATGGGGGCATTGCTGCGCGGCTCCAGCATGCGGGTGATCACGCCGAAGATGATGATGAGCAGCATGGCAAGGTAGAACGCCCACACCACCTCCTTGCCTGTGGTGAAGCCGTAGTTGTGGAGACCCACGCCGAGGAAGTTCACGTGCCACCAGGAGAAGACGACGATGCAGGCGGTGAAGGCGGAGGCGAAGTGCAGGCCCCATTCCTGAAGAAAACCGCTGGCACGGGCGTGCAGGATGACAAGGGTCCAGATGACGATTAACAAGGCACCGTTTTCCTTGGGATCCCAGCCCCAGAAACGGCCCCATGAATCGTTGGCCCAAATGCCGCCCAACACCGTGCCGACCAGTGTTAGAAACAAGGTGAGGCAGACCATGGCATAGGCTCCGAGTGTGAGGATGCGCCGCAACTCGCTGTCGCCGTTGTCGAGGCGCAGGCCGCGCATGAGGATGTAGAGGGTGGAAAGAAGGGCGCACAGCAGGCCGGCGGCGTAGCCGAGAGTGATGGTGATGACGTGGATGGTGAGCCAGAAGTTGGAAGCGAGTACGGCGACGAGGGGATCCATGTGGTCCTTGGGATCGCCCATTTCATAACGGCGCGATAGAAAGACAAGCAGGGCGCCGAGGATCGGGGCCAGGCCCAGCGCGAAGCGGCGGCGGGTGAAGCCTTCAATGATCAGGGCGAGCAGAACGCTCGCAGCGCTGACAAAGATGATGGTGTCGTAGAGGTTGCCGACCGGCGCGCGCCGCATGATGATGCAGCGTTCAACGATGGCGATAACGCAGAGCATCAGGCCAATGCCGGTCCCTCCCAGCGTGACGCCGGATAGAATGCGGCCCGCCCGGCCGCCGCCAGCCAGCCACATCGCCAGGGCACTCAGCGCGGCCGCGAAAAAAACCATGAAGGCATTGAGAAACCAGTCGGCGCGGTAGTAAGCGGCCTCCAGAGTGAGGTGGCGGCCTTCGCCGCGAGCGCTGGCGCGCTGGGTGAGTGAATCGCGCAGGGATGTGAGCTGGGTGCGGAACTCCGCTTCACTGGTGACCAGCGCGCGCGCGGTTTTTTCCAGTAACTGGATGTCATGGATGGCGCTATCGGGGGCGGGGTTCGCGCCGGTGAGCACGCTCATGATCCGGTTGCCGGCGTTTTGCCAGACGGCGTCTGTGGCATCCGCCGGCGGGAAGATAGGCATGCCATGCACGGCCAGACCGGCGGCTTGGCAGGCTTCCCTAAACAGATAGTCGGCCGGTCCGGTGGCTGGCTTGTCTTCACGCTGCGCCTTGGAGATGTCCTCGCGGATCTTTGGCGCCACGCTCATCACCTTGCTGATGTCCACCTGTTGGTGGCCGGGTTCGTTGCCGATTGCGATGCCGCCGCGGGCAAAAGTGAATTGCCCTAACAGGTTTTCATAATTCCGCAGATTGTATGCGAGGTCGAGGATTTGTTGTTGCAAGGCGTCACGTTTTTTGGGGTCGAGCGAGTCATAGGCGGTGGCGAGTTGGGTGAGTTGCTGCAAGCCGGGTTGGAGGTCGTGATAGCTGTAGCGGTCGCGTTTGGCGCCGGGCTTGACGCCGATGGCATCGAGCACGGCGGAGTGATCGACGCGGAAGGTGGGGTGATCGAGCGCGAACTGCGGCCGGAATAGTGCGTCGAGCAGCCAAGCGGCGGGGGTGAGTTTGATAGACATGCCATCATTGCCGGCAACGGTCATGGTGCGGGAGCCGTGGATGGCGAGCATGTTGAATCCGGCGTAGGTGGCCAATGGCTTGATGCGGCCGCCATCCTGGACGGGCAGGGTTTCAGCAATGGCAAGCGTGGCGGCGGACCACGCGGTGTAGTCCTTGATCTGGCGCGGCGTGCCCTTGGGCCGATTGGCGGCGACGAGGTTGATAAAGAGCGCGACCAGGGCGATGAGGACCAGCGCGGCGGTGACCTTGCGTCCGAGGGTGGATGAGGTGTCAGACATGAGCGGATTGACGTGAAACACCTTTGATGAAACCGGCCAGTCTGGTGCCGAAATGAACCAGCAGACCGAGGGTTACGATGTAGAGACTGTATTGCGGCCACTTGTCGGCCGGGTTGCGGACGACCTCAAACACCGAGGCCATGACCGCCGACGGCCCTTGGCCAAGTTGCTGGTAGCCGGCTTGAAAGAAGGTGAGCTTGGCATAGCGCATCGGTTCATTCATTTGGATGGTGGCTTTGGCTGCATTGCCGTTTTCGATACGGGTGATTTCACTCACGTACTTCGAGGGTCTCATGGTGCCGGGATGAAATTCCGCGGTGAATTTATCCAGCCGCACGGTAAACGGCATGAGCCACAGGCGTTTGTGCAGGTCAAAGGTGAACACCCGGGTCTGGTACCGCAGCGTGAACGGCTCATAGGCGGTGCTGGACAGCAGAAACGGCTCGGATTTGGTGCCGTCCCGATAGATGACGCGCCCGATGCAACCGGGGGTGTTGGCCTCCGCATTGAGATTCTCGGGTTTGGCCGCGAGGTAGTAACCGTCAAAGGTGCGGGCCTCGCGCGGGGCGGCTCTCTCACCGACCGACACCACTTCGGCATTGGGGAAATAGCGGGCGAGTTCCAGGTCAAAGGGCATGGCCGACAGGCGCACCGTGCGGATGTCGAACTCATCCAGGTTGGTTAGATGTTTATCGCTGATGACCTGGATGGTGGCGGCTTTGCCATCCTTCACTTCGGCCACTTCCACGACATGTTCGAAGGGGTCCTCGGCAACATTGCTGGAGTCGCCTTGGGCGATGCGCATGGTCCCGCGCTGGGAGAAATGATGTGACACCGCGCCGGCGAGCAGCAGATAGATGATGCCACAGTGGGCGATGATAATGCCGGGGTGTTGCAGGCCTTGGCGCAGCCGCGAGAGCACTGCAAGTGATAGATTGACCAGCAGCAGGGCGCAGACCCAATAGCCGCCGGGCAGGATCAGCGGCAACAATTCGCCGCGGATCTCGGGGACCACAT
>JBILFE010000572.1:0-3189 GCA_044351705.1 Luteolibacter sp.
GAGAAAATAGAAACCACGGATTTCACGGATTACACAGATTATGAAAGAGTTATGCATTTCATGACATTCATAATTTGGGTGAGCCTGAGACTTGATAGATCAGGACCATCTTATCCGTGCAATCCTCTTCAATCCGCGTGAAATCCTTGTCCCTGAAAAGTTCCTTCATGGCGCCTTACCCGCGCTTGCTGCGGTCTTCGACGCTGCTGCCTTTGGCGGCGCGTTTGCGCGCGTTGGCGTCGAGGACGCGCTTGCGCAGGCGGATGTTTTTCGGGGTGGCTTCCACCAGTTCGTCCACATCGATGTATTCGATGGCGCGTTCTAACGAGAACCGGATTGGCGGGGTGAGCTTGGAGGTTTTGTCCTTGCCGGACGAGCGCATGTTGTCGAGGTGCTTTTCCTTGACCGGGTTGACCGGCAGATCGCCGACGCGCGGGTTTTCGCCGACGAGCATGCCGGCATAGATGGCGTCGCCGGGGCCGACGAACAACTTGCCGCGGTCTTCCAAGGTTTGCAGCGAGTAGGGGGTGGCCAGGCCCGAGTCCATCGAAACCAAGGTGCCGGTGGTGCGGTTGACGATTTCCCCCGCGTATTCGGCGTATTGCTTGAACAGATGGCTCATGATGCCGTGCCCGGAAGTTAGATTGACCAACTCGGTTTCAAAACCGATCAAGCCACGGGTCGGAATCACCGCCTGGATGAAGGTGCGGCCGCTCGGCTCGGTATCCATGTGCTCCATCTGGCCCTTGCGGTTGGCCATGATTTTGAGAATGCCCTGGGTGAAATCGCCGGGAGCTTCGATGTAGAGGGTCTCGTAGGGTTCTAGCAATTTGCCGGCGTCATCGCGGCGGAAAATGACCATCGGGCGGGAGACGCAGACTTCGAAGCCTTCGCGGCGCATCTGTTCGACGAGGATGGCAATCTGCATCGCGCCGCGCGCGGACACATTGAAGATGCCGGATTGATCGGTGTCCTCAACCTGGATGGAAATGTTGGTTTTTAACTCGCGCATCAGGCGGTCGCGCACGGCACGCGACGTGACGTGCTTGCCTTCGCGTCCGGCCAGCGGGCCGTCGTTGATAGAGAACTGCATTTGCACCGTCGGCGGGTCGATCGCTACAAAGGGCAGTGGCTCCGAGTCCGGCGAGGCTGTCAGGGTTTCGCCGATGTCGATGCTTTCGATGCCGGCGGCGATGCCGACGATGCCGCCCGCACCGCAGCCTTCGGAGTCGGTGGTGGCCAAGCCGGAGTAGGTGAAGGTTTTCATCACCTTGGATTGCTGTTTGGTGCCATCCTTGCGCAGCAGCCAGATGGTGTCGCCTTTTTTGACGTCGCCGCCGAGGATTTTTCCGATGGCCACACGGCCGACGTAATCATCCCACTCGATGTTAGAGACGAGCATGGAAAACGGTGCCGCGGGATCGGCCTTGGGCTCCGGGATGAACTCGACGATTTTTTTCAGCAGCGGGATGCAGTCTTTGCGCTCATCATCCGGGTGGTCCATGAAGTAACCGTCGCGCGCCGAGCCATACACAAAGGGCGCGTTGAATTGGTCTTCATTGGCATCCAGATCAAGGAACAACTCGAGCACCTGGTCGTGGACCTTGAGCGGCTCGGAGAGCGGTCGGTCAATCTTGTTGATGACCACGATCGGCTTGAGGCCTTCCTCCATGGCCTTGCGCAACACAAAGCGGGTCTGGGCCTGCGGACCGCCGGAGGCATCGACGACGAGCAGCACGCCATCAACCATTTTCATGACGCGCTCGACCTCAGCACCGAAGTCGGCATGGCCCGGGGTATCGACGATGTTGATGGTGTAGCCCTCCCAATGGACGGAGGTGTTTTTGGCTTTGATGGTAATGCCTTTTTCGCGTTCGAGGTCCATCGAGTCCATCGCCCGCTCGGTGACCGCTTGGTTTTCACGATAGGTGCCGCCGGCTTGCAGCAGTTGATCCACGAGCGTGGTTTTTCCATGGTCAACGTGGGCGATGATGGCGAGATTTCTGATTTTCAGGGACATGTAGACAAGAGGGGAGATGGACCCGGCGGATGTGCGCGGAGGGCGGCTATGCACGGTTTTTTCGCAGCTGGCAAGGCAGGATTGGCAAAAATTCGAGAAATCGCCGGCAGGCGTCGGATTGCCAGCCCCGCCGCTGGCAGGGATGTGCCTTTGATGCGTGCGATGGCGGGTTGGGTATCTGGCGTTTGGTGCTTGGTATCGCTGGGGATTTTCAAGAAACTGTAATTTCCGTAACTGGTTGATTGACATGGCAGGCGGTGTTGCTAGCCTCCCGGCCCCGTGCCGACCGCAGGGGGATGTGTTTTCCCACCTATCGGCAGACTTACTCACAAACTGAATTAACATTACTATGGCCACCAAGAAGAAAAGCGCACCGCAAGCTGCCAAGACCGCAGCCAAGAAATCCCCGGCTCCCAAAAAAGCCAGCACCCCCAAAGCCACCAAATACGTTTACACCTGGGGTGCCGGCAAAGCTGACGGCAACGGCGGCATGAAACCGCTGCTCGGCGGCAAGGGCGCCAATCTCGCCGAAATGACCCGCATCGGCCTGCCGGTGCCTCCCGGGTTCACCATGACCACCGAGGTGTGCACCTATTTCTATGACCACAAGCGCAGCTACCCGTCCGTGCTGGAGGCGCAGGTCAAGGCCGGCATCACCAACATGGAAAAAATCATGGGCTACAAGTTTGGCGACGCCAAGGGGTTTCCGCTGCTGGTGGCCGTGCGCTCCGGTGCCCGCGATTCGATGCCCGGCATGATGGACACCATTCTCAACCTCGGCCTCAACGACGACACCGTCAAATCCCTGGCCGCCGCCACTAACAACGAGCGCTTCGCCTGGGATTGCTACCGCCGCTTCATCCAGATGTATGGCGACGTGGTCATGGGTGTGCAGAAGCTCGAAGGCGAAGAGCACGAGCCATTTGAAACCGTCATCGAGAATTACAAACATGAACAACACGGCGAGAACATCATCGACAGTGATCTATCCGCCACCGACAATCAGGAGCTCGTCAAGCGCTTCAAGGCGCTGGTCAAGTCCCGCTGCGGCCACTCCTTCCCCTCCGACCCTTGGCTGCAACTCATGGGTGCCGCCGGTGCCGTCTTCGGCTCGTGGATGAACGACCGCGCCAGCGTCTATCGCCGCAAATACAACATCCCCGCCGCCT
>JBILFE010000573.1:0-3186 GCA_044351705.1 Luteolibacter sp.
GTGGGTGTTGTTGTTAGTCGGGTACGGCACCAAAATGGGCCTCGCCCCGATGCATACCTGGAAACCTGAAGCTTACGGCGAGGCCCCCGCCATCGTCGGCGCGATCCTCGCCGGCGGCGTCACCTCCGTGGCCTTCACCGCCATCCTGCGCGTGCGCGCGGTGGTCGGCGCTGCGGGACAAGGCGCCATCGCCGACCACACCCTGCTGGCCATCGGCTTGTTCTCCATGCTGGTGGCCGCCCTGTTTTTGTTAGGCACGCGGGATTTCAAGCGCATGTTGGCCTATTCGAGCGTCGAGCACATGGGCATCCTGACCCTCGCCGCGTCGCTGGGACGCGCGGGCGTGGCGGCGGCATTGTTTCATGTTTGGACCAACGGCCTGACCAAAGGGACGTTGTTTCTGTGTGCCGGCAACATCCGGCGGGCCGGCGGGTCCGCCTCGATGGACGCGGTGCGCGGCATGAGCGTGCTCACCCCGCGCTCCGCGGCAATGTTCATCACCGGCATGTTTGCGGTGACCGCCTGCCCGCCCTTTGGCCCGTTTTTCAGCGAAATGAAGGTGCTGCGTGCCGCGCTTGAAACCGGCCATGGGGGTGCCGTCGCGATGTTTCTCGGCTGCCTGTTGCTGGCGTTTTTCGGCCTGACGCGGGTGGTTTTCGGCATTGTCGACGGCCGCCCGCGCCCGGCCGCTAAATCCGATGGCACCCGCTTCAAGGAAACCCTCGGAGTGCTCTGGCCGCCCCTGGTGCTGCTTGGCTTGTCATTGTGGTTAGGCCTGTTTGCGCCGCGCGTGCTGGCCGACGCCTGGGCCGCCGCCGTCGCCCAACTTTACCCCACCCCATGAGCGCCTCGAGTCCGTTTGCCCTGTTAGCCAATGCCACCAGCCTGCCATGGGCGGAGGTGCCGGCATGGCCGGTGGCTGACTTCATCCGCGCCACCGGTGCCGAGCTCACGCGCGGGGCGCGGCTCTGTTCGTTGTTTGGCGTGCCGGAGGGCGATGCGGTGCAACTCGTCGCGGTGCTGGCCTTTGATACTGACAGCACGCTGGCCGTTGGGCGCAGCACGGCGATCAGCGGCACGTTTCCTTCGCTCACCCCGGCGCATCCTCAAGCGCACCTGTTTGAACGCGAAGTATGGGAACAACACGGCCTCATCCCGGACGGCCATCCATGGCTCAAACCGGTGCGCCGCACCGCCGGCAACGCCCCCGCCAATGCCGAGTTTTTCCGCGTCGATGGCGGCGAGATCCACGAGGTCGCCGTCGGCCCCGTCCACGCCGGCATCATCGAGCCGGGCCACTTCCGCTTCCAATGCGCCGGCGAGGAAGTCTGGCATCTGGAAATTGCGTTAGGCTATCAACATCGCGGCATTGAAGAGGCGCTCACGGGGGGTCCGCATCGCGCCACCCTCATCCAGATGGAAACCATTGCCGGCGACACCACCGTTGCCCACGCGACCGCTTACGCCTCCCTCATGGAGGCACTCGCGCAAACCGAGGCGCCTCTACGCGCGCAATGGTTGCGCGCCATCGCCCTCGAACTCGAACGCCTCGCCAATCACACCGGCGACCTCGGTGCCCTCGCCAACGACGTCGCGTTCCTGCCCACCGCCGCAGCCTGCGGCAAACTCCGCGGCGATTTCCTCAATCTAACAGCACTGCTGTGCGGCAACCGCTTCGGCCGCGGCCTGGTGCTGCCGGGGGGCTGCCGCCAGGATCTGGAACCCGCGCGTGCTGCCAGGATGTTAGAGCGCTTGCTGCCCGCGCTGGCGGATACCGCGCAGGCCATCGCGTGGTTGTGGGATTCCGCCTCGGTCCGCTCGCGCTTTGAAAACGTCGGCATCGTCTTCCCGGCACAAGCCACCGAGCTCGGCTTGGTGGGGCCTGCCGCCCGCGCCTGCGGGCTGGTGCGCGATGTGCGCTACGATCACCCGGGCGGCTGGCATCGCTTCGCGCAGGCCCCGGTGACGGTGTGGCCCGGCGGCGATGTGTTAGCCCGGGCCCGGGTGCGCGCGTTGGAAATCCAGCGCGCCGGCGAGTTCCTGGCCGGTCAACTGCACAGCCCGCCGGATGGCGAACTCTACGAATTGTTGGAGCCGCCCGCGGCGGACACCCTCGCCGTGGCGCTCGTCGAAGGCTGGCGCGGCGAAGTCTGCCATGTCGCCCTAACCGATTCCGCCGGGCGCTTCCGGCGTTACAAGATAACAGACCCGTCGTTCCACAACTGGAGCGGGCTGGGCCTCGCGCTGCGCGGCACCGCCATCTCGGATTTCCCCATCTGCAACAAGAGCTTCGGCCTTTCGTACTGCGGCTTCGATCTGTAAAAAAACCACTCACCGTCATGTTCATCCACGATACGCTCATCCACCGCCTCAAGCGCGGCTGTGAGACCATAGCCTATCCGCATGGCCCGGCCCCCGCGCTGCCAGACCGCCATGGCGGCGCACTTCAGGTGGACGCCACCAAGTGCGTGGACGGCTGCACCGCCTGCATGCCGGTGTGCCCGAGCCAGGCGCTGAGCCGCGATTTTGGCCACCCGGTGGCGTTGGATCTCGGTCGCTGCGTGTTCTGTGCCGCCTGTGTGGCTGCCTGCCCGCAGCAGGCCATCACCCTCAGCAATGACCACCGCATGGCCACACGCCGCCGTGACGACCTCGTGCTCGGTGCCTCCGGCCTCCAACAAGTCCGCCTCGCCGAAGCCCTCGATGCCAAACTGCGCAAACTCTTCGGCCGCTCGCTGCGCCTGCGCCAGGTCAGCGCCGGCGGCTGCAACGCCTGCGAAGCCGACACCAACGTGCTCGGCACCATCGGTTGGGATCTGAGTCGCTTCGGCATCCAGTTCGTCGCCTCGCCCCGCCATGCCGACGGCCTGCTCATCACCGGCCCTGTTAGCAAAGCCATGGAACTCGCCGTGAAAAAAACCTACGACGCGGTGCCGGACCCGAAAATCGTCATCGCCGTGGGTGCCTGCGCGATTGCCGGCGGCCCGTTTGCCGGCCATCCCCAAGTCAACGACGGCGCCAGTGCCGTCGTCCCCGTCGATCTCTTCATCCCCGGTTGCCCGCCACATCCGCTAACCATCCTGGATGGTTTGCTGAGATTGTTAGGCCGGCTGGAAAAATGAGCGGCGGACGGGGATTGTGGATTGTGGATAGTGGATCGTGGATCGCGGATCGTGGATCGTGGAT
>JBILFE010000575.1:0-3177 GCA_044351705.1 Luteolibacter sp.
GCCCTCGCCGGACTGGTTGGATGACATGCTGCCATTGGCCAGCACGAAGCCCGCCATGCCGCTAGGCGCGAGGTGGTGGATGAAATGCTGGACCCAGGCGAAGTTGGCGTTGCCCTTGGGCGGGACACCGAACTGCCAGCGCACGTCATCGTCCCGGCGGAACCAGTCGCTGTCGTTGAAGGGCGGGTTGGCCAGCACGTAATCGGCGCGCAGGTCGGGATGGAGGTCGCGGCGGAAAGTGTCGGCGTGCTCGGGGCCGAAGTCCGCCTCGATGCCGCGTAGCGCCAGGTTCATCACCGCGAGGCGACGGGTGGTGGCGTTGCTCTCCTGACCATAGATGCTGATGTCGCCAAGCCGGCCACCGTGTGCCTCGACGAACTTTTCCGACTGCACGAACATGCCGCCGGACCCGCAGCACGGGTCGTAGATCCGGCCCTTGTACGGGGCTAGCATTTCCACGAGGCAGCGCACGATGCACGACGGCGTGTAGAACTGGCCGCCATTCTTGCCCTCGGCACTGGCAAAGCGCGTGAGGAAATACTCATAGACCCGGCCTAGCAAATCAACGGACCGATGGGTCTTCTCGCCCTCGCTGGCCGCGGTTAGCATGATCGTGCCAATCAGGTCGATCAGCTCACCCAGCCGGTGCTTGTCGAGACCCGGGCGCGCGTAGTCCTTGGGGAGCACCCCTTTAAGCCGCGGGTTGTCGCGCTCGATAGCGACCATCGCGTCGTCCACGATCTTGCCGATGGCGGGCTGCTTGGCGCTGGCCTGGAGGAACGACCAGCGGCCTTCCTTGGGCACCCAGAACACGTTCTCCGCCTTGTATTCGTCCCGATCCTCGGGATTGGCCCCCTCATAGGTCCCCTTGCCAGCGACCAGCTTGGCGCGGTGTTCCTCAAAAGTATCGGAGATGTATTTGAGGAAGATCAGGCCCAGGACCACGTGCTTGTATTCCGCCGCGTCCATGTTGTTGCGCAGCTTGTCGGCGGCAAGCCAGAGCTTGGCCTCGAAGCCGATGGTGGCGGAGGATGAGGCGTCTTTGGGCGTGGCGTGGCGTTTGGCGGGCATGGGGCGGGATGCAAAAAATGACGGGCGAATCAATCAATTCGCGGGACAAACCCGACAGCCCAACCAAGGAGCCATCGTTCGATGGATGGTAATCACACCGCCCGGCCTAACGCAACAGCAATAAATGCGTGCAAACTGGCAGATAGGGACCGGGGAGGGATGGTTGCGCGTCCAGTTTTGTTGGTCTGTTCGGTGGCAGCGGCGGCGGCGCATTTTTATGGACCGACGCAGGCAAACGGTACGATGATCGTCCCGCCATGAGCAAGCAGGCTGGTCCCAGACGCATCGATCCAGAATCGTTCCAACCCGTTGTCTGGAAGTTGCATGGTGCAGTCATTGGCGACGACTTGGAGTTCCTTGTATGCCGGCGCCGGATTTTCCGCGGTGCCACGGTAATGTGTGGCCCTAAGAAGGAGGGCGTTACGTCCGAATATTTCGGCCACCCGGTCGCGATTCAGCTCAATCCGACGCTGGAAGTTCACCACGGACTCAGACTGACCGAGAGAGTATGGGAAGCCCATAGGACCGAAGCGCACGAAATTTCAGAACGCTGCGCCAAGATCGCCCTCGCGGAAGCCTACCACGGAATAAAAGCAAGCTTGGATCTGGTGACATGGAAAGCGCACTTCAGTTCGCAGGGTCCTGTGTTGCACCAACACAAGAACGGGGTGCGGATGCGCAATCTTCTCATCGCTATTTTTTGGGATCATTGGAAAAATGACGGTATCAAAATGGAGGTAAGGCTGCTCATGATGCAACAGTTGGGTTTCCCCTGCACGGAACGGCAAATCAAACGGTTTGGGACTGATCACGGCCTTTGAGAAATCACGCATAACCCCCGGAGTTATCCGGCAACGGTATCGCCACCCCAGGCAAAATGGGAAGATTGGACCGCGTCATGCACACGCAATCCATTCCCACCAGCGGTATCGACCGCACTTCGGCGGCGTTTTCGCCGCAAACCACGCCCGCCGCTTCCCGTCAGGTTGACACCCGGCCCAGCGGCATGGACCCGCAAAAACGCACCATTGATAGTGGCAACCAGATCCTCACCGATACGGAAGCCTGTGAACACCTACGATTCCGCCAGCGTCAGTTATACACATACCGCATGCAGGGAGTGATCCCGTTCATCCGCATCGGACGATCGATTCGCTACCGGTTGCGCGATCTGGACGCCGCCATCGACGCCATGACCGTCGTGTCATTGGCCGATGCCACCCGGAAGTCCGGCAACAACATCGGACAGTCGTCCGCTGAAACCCATGCCGGAAACTCCAGCCCCGTCCCGCAGCCATGAACCCACTCACCCCAAAACCCGACATCTCCGAAAGCGAGGCGGACGTCATCAAGCCGGACTGGCCGACAATCCGCACCCATTACGAATCATCGGACGAGTCATTCCGTCAGGTGGCGGCGCGGTTTGAGGTGCCATTCGACACCATCAAGAAACGCTCGTCGCGGGAAAAATGGCACAAGCTCGCCGAAGTTGAATTGGCACCAGTGCCGGAAAATGACACCGGGAATGGCACCAACACCGCCCCTGCTGCCAAAAATGGCACCGATGAAATGACACCGCTGCAAGAAAGTGGCACCACGGATGGCAGCGCCCCGATCATTGGCAGCACAGCACCAAAAAATGGCACCGCCCCCACCATCCCGGCCGACATCAACACCCTCGACCGCCTCGCCGCAGCCCAATTTTACTTCAACACCCTCGGTTGGGCGATTCACCCCCTGTTCGGGCCTGATCGTGGCGAGCCGCGGGAGCGGGGCAAAAAGCCGGTTCTAAAAGCATGGCGCCAACACACCACCGCCGACATCAACTCGGATGACCTGGCCAAATGCTTCGGTCCGGGCACCGACCACAACATCGGTTGCGTGGTGCGCCCGCCGTTCGTCCATGTGGATTTGGACAGCAAATCCGACGCCGGGGCCTCTGTCATGGAGTGGCTCGCCACGATGCCGGAACTTGCGGCGGTCCCCCGCGAACGCACCGGTGGCGGCGTGCATCTCGCCTTCATCTGCCGCGATCTGCCCGAGACCATGCTCAAACCAAAGCAGGCACCCACCTGCAAGATCAACGACAAGGTCGATGCCGAACTC
>JBILFE010000577.1:0-3174 GCA_044351705.1 Luteolibacter sp.
CAAGGCCGCGCTGGCAGGGCCTGCATTGTTGGGCAGCTTTTTCTCCAGCGTAACCGTGTCACCCACCTTGGCTGCCTGTAATTCCTTAATGCCGGCAATGATGTAACCCACCTCGCCGGCTTCAAGTGAATTGCGGGGCTGATTGGCAGGTGTGAATACGCCCAGGTTGTCGGCGTTGTACACAGCGCCGGAGGCCATCATCTTGATGCGCTCGCCTTTGCCCAAGCGGCCATCCACCACACGCACCAGCATCACCACACCAACATAGCTGTCAAACCAGCTGTCAATAATCATGGCTCGCAAGGGGGCTTGCGGATCCCCCTTTGGATGCGGCACCTTGGCAACAATGGCTTCCAGAATTTCTTCTATGCCCATGCCTGTTTTGGCGGAGCACGGAATGGCTTCACTTGCGTCGATGCCGATCACATCTTCCACTTCGGTGCGGGCATTGTCGGGGTCGGCGTTGGGCAAGTCCATTTTGTTAAGTACCGGCACCACCTCCACACCGAGGTCTAAAGCGGTATAACAATTGGCCACCGTTTGTGCCTCTACACCCTGGCTGGCATCGACCACCAGCAGTGCACCCTCGCAGGCGGACAGGGAGCGGCTGACCTCGTACGAAAAGTCAACATGCCCGGGGGTATCGATCAGATTGAGGTTGTAGACCTGCCCGTCCAGTGCCTTGTATTGAAGCGCAGCGGTTTGCGCCTTGATCGTGATGCCGCGTTCTTTCTCAATGTCCATATTATCAAGGACTTGGCTCGTCATCTCCCGCGCGGTAAGCCCGCCCGTTTGCTGGATCAACCGGTCGGCCAGAGTCGACTTCCCGTGATCTATGTGGGCGATTATGCTGAAGTTGCGAATAAGCGAGAGTTCGGTCATGCAGCAGCCCCTAGCAGGGCCGCCCCGCGCCTTCAAGCATGGCGGAAAGGCGATAGCTGACTATGTGAAACGGTATACGCGATTCGGTTGTGTGTAGGAAAGTGGTTTTTGCTATTTTTTCGCACCAAAGCGGGGAATTTGGTAATCGGGGCGGAGCCAGCGGATATTGCCTTCGGCTTCTTCTTTTGCGCGTTCGGCGTTTAACGCGACCAGCCGGGTGACGATTTCCGACGGGGATAGGTCGGCGGGCCAGCCATAGGCATCGGCGACAGCCGCATCGATTTGTTCGTGCAGACGGTGGACGATTCCGGCACGGGCGGCCAGCGCGCGTTCTTCGTCTGCACGGGATAGCTTCTCACCCGATTGGAGTTTTGCGCGCAGATTATAGATTTCGGTCATAGTCAGGCCCGGCACCTCAGCCAAAGCCGCCTTGCGCGTGGCGTCGAGTTCTTCGGCAAGTTCGGCAATGGTCGCGCGCTGTTCGGGCGTGGCGTCGGGGAATGGGAAGGGGTCGAAGCATTGGGATTTCACATAAACGTGGCCAGCGTCAAAATTTGCCATCCCGATCAATCCGCAGTTCGCAAAGGTCCATTGCTGATGAATTGCAGAGCAAAGTATAGCTAATTCAAAAGCTCCTTCGACGCAAAGTACGATGATTTTGTTGTCCGGCAAAACTGAAGAATCAACGAACTGGAATATTCTGTGGCGGGCCGTTTCGACGGTGGAGATGAATCGAGCTAACCCTCCCAGCGCAGGCCGCAGATCTTTTCGTGGCTCGCCATGAACCCACCAGTATTTTTTGTAGCTTTCTCGCCGATTCACCGAACGTCCGTTTGGTAGCTTGGTTTCGGGATCAACCGAGTTGAGCACATTGTCGAGAAGATGCTGATACACTTCGGGAAAGCGTGTTCGGACATCCTTTTCTTCGACACCGAGGAGGTCAATTACCATAACCCCGCGAGAGCGCTGCAATAGATCGCGTCCATTGAGATAGGGTCGGATATGGGCCTTTAAACCTTCTCGTTTCTCAAGCCCTAGGTGCTGTGCCTCTGAAAGGGACACGATGAAACCGGAACCGATCAGTTGAACTCCTCGATAGCCTAAGCCTTCGTTTGCATGCAATGGCTTAGCATTTACGGAGTCAGCCCCCACCGTCAGATCGGCATTGATGACGCCATTAGCTTCGCTTGTCAGCAAAGTCGGATCGTCGGTTTCCAGCCCTTCCTCACCGACAATTTCCAACAGCTTGCCGTGATGCGTCCCTGCCTCTGCCACGGTCATGGCGATACGGACGGCGGCGGCGTCCTTGGTCGCCTTGGTCCATGGATGGTCGGGAATGGCGAGGATGAGACTTAATCCCCTCTCCCCCTGCGGGAGAGGGTGGCCCGAAGGGTCGGGTGTGGGGTCGCGGCGCGTCTGCGCCGCTTTGGTTTCTTTGGTCGCGCTTTTTGGTTGGGTCGCTGGCGCTCCCGTCCCCACTCCCTCCGCGCCTAACGACGCTCCTCCCTCTCCCGCAAGGGGAGAGGGGTTTTTAGTGAGATAGCCCTCAATCACGCGCCGACTAAATGTCTGCGTGATACTATTCGTGGTCACAAAACCAAAACGGCGCAGCATCGTGCCGGGGCGGGTCAGCAGCCATGCCGCATGGTCCCACCATTGCATGACGAAATCCGCCGATTTGGGAACACGCGGGTTGGCTTTCCACAGTGCTTCGGCATAATCACCACCCAATTTGGCGCGAATATCCTTGCCGCCGATAAAGGGCGGGTTGCCGACGATGAAATCGGCCTTTGGCCAATCGGGCACCAACGGGTTTGCCGTGTCAGGCTCGCCGGTCGCCGCCCGGCGCAGCACGGCATCGAAACCGCCATGCGTGCCGCCGTTGATGTTGGTCAGCGTCGGCAACACCGGATCGCCGATTGCGGTCGGATGGTTCGCCAGCCGGTGCCGCAACCACCCGATCCACAAAACCAGTTCGGCAATCACCGCCGCGCGCGGGTTTAGCTCCAACCCCAAAAACTGGTTGGGGTGGACGGCGGGTGTTATGGGTGTCCCAAGGCTTTCGGCGAGCGCAATTATCTTGCCCTCCAGCCGCAGCAATTCCTCCATGCTGACATAGAGGAAGTTGCCCGTGCCGCAGGCGGGGTCGAGAATGCGCAAGGCGCAGAGGCGGGTGTGAAAATCCTGAATAAGCGTGATGGCACTCTTCTCCCTCTCCCCTTGCGGGAGAGGGCGGGGTGAGGGGTTGCGGCGCGTCTGCG
Organism: Luteolibacter sp.; assembly: GCA_044351705.1. Lineage (GTDB taxonomy): Bacteria > Verrucomicrobiota > Verrucomicrobiia > Verrucomicrobiales > Akkermansiaceae > Luteolibacter. The sequence continues at coordinate 3,144 of JBILFE010000577.1, forward strand.
CCGCTTTGGTTTGCTTGGTCGCTGGCGCTCC
>JBILFE010000579.1:0-3167 GCA_044351705.1 Luteolibacter sp.
CCAAAACCATGGCCGAACAAGACAACACCAAGGATGCCGACGATTACGGCATCGGAATCCCCGTTAAACAACACCCGATTTTCCTCAAGGGCCTGGAACATGCCGACTGGGGCATGAAAGACCGCCTGAGCCGCATCTTCAACCCGCTGTCCGGCAACACCGTCATGCTCGCCTTCGACCATGGCTACATCATGGGCCCAACCTCGGGCCTCGAGCGCATGGACCTGACCATCACCCCCCTCATCGACTACGCCGACTGCATCATGTGCACCCGCGGCGCATTGCGCTCGATCGTTCCACCCACATCTAACAAACCAGTCTCGCTGCGCTACTCCGCCGGCACGACCGTCCTCACCGATCTCAATGACGAATGTCTGCTGGACATCGAAGATGCCATCCGCGTCAACGCTTCCGCGCTGGCGATCATGGTGGCCATCGGCAGCACCTACGAGGCGGTCACTATCAAAAACCTGGTCCGCACCGCCGACATGGGGGCCAAATACAGCATCCCCACGCTCGGCGTGACCGCCGTGGGCAAGGAGTTGGTCCGCGATTCACGTTACCTCGGCCTGGCCTCCCGCATCTGTGCCGAGAACGGCGCGACTTTCGTGAAGACCTATTTTTGTGACACCGGCTTTGAGCAAGTGGTGGCGGCGTGTCCGGTGCCCATCGTGATTGCCGGTGGCAAGAAACTGCCGGAAGACGAAGCGCTGGAATTTGCCTATCAGGCGATTCAGCAATGGGCCGCTATGTGTTCCAGTCCGAGTTTCCGATTGCCATGATCCAGGCCGTGCGCGCGGTGGTGCACGACAAGCGCACCGCCAAGGAGGCGTTTGATCTCTACAACACCCTCAAACACCAACCATAGCCCGGACTCACTCCCGTCCTGCGTCGCAGCAAAAACGTAAGATTTTTTCTGTTGCGTTCGTAGGGGAGGGGTCTAGCCTTCAAGCAAGCATGGCTTCACGGTGTGTTACCTGGATGCCGGCAGCAACTCAACCAACCAACAACCAACATGAACATGACCCGTCGCAAACACCTGCAACTGATGGCCGCAGCCGCAGGCACCGCCGCTATCAGTGGCGCCATCACCCTGGCCAAGCCAACCTCCACCACCATGAACCCCAAGAAAGTCACCCTCCCGAAATACAAGAACGCCGATTTCTATGTGGACGGCAAGTTCCAACCCGAAGTCGCCAAAAAGGCCTACCTCGCCATGATGGCAGCCCACGGCTACGACATCCACCTCGAGAACGAAAAAAAATGGGTCACCCCATTCTGGGTCACGGATTTCGGTCTCGGTGATTTCGTCAACGTCGGCATGGGCGGCGTGTTCTGGGTCAATTCTCAAGAAGCCAATTACTTTGCGCACGAGATATTCCTCCTCCCCGGCCAGATGATTGTCGAACACGGCCACAACGAAACCGACAAGGGCAAACCCAAGATGGAAAGCTGGCACCCGCGCAATGGCAGCATCTATTGCATGGGCGAAACCGGCGGTGACATCCCCGAAGGCGTGGTCCTGCCCAAGAGCCAGGAAAAGTTCATCACCGTGAAAAAATGCACCGAGGTGAAAGCCGGCGACATCCTCACTCTCAACCGCGTCACCGCCAAACATTTCATGATGGGCGGCCCATCCGGTGCCATCGTCGCCGAATATGCCAGCTTCCATGACGGCGCCGGCCTGGTCTTCACCAACCCGGATGTGAAGTTATAAGCCTCTCACCCAAGCATTTTTCGACATGAAAAAGGAATTTCATCACATTGGCATACCTACGTCCAAGCCCCAGCCTAACGAGATTTATCTCGAAAGCATCCAACTCTACATCACGGACGCCACCCAGAGCCCGCATCACATCGAATGGACCCGCGCCGAACCCGGTTGTCCATTTCCGGAAGTGCTCAAGACCACCGCGCACGTCGCCTACACCGTGGATAACCTGGAGGCCGCCATTGAGGGCCAGAACGTGATCTGGCCACCCTTTGAGCCGCTTCCCGGCATCCGCGTCGCCTTCATTCTCGATGATGGCGCGCCCGTCGAGTACCTCGAATTCGCCAAGTAATCAGCCCCCAGCATCTATCATTATGTCCATGAAAAAATTCATCAACGATCCGAAGGATCTGACCAAGGAATTGTTGGAGGGCTTCGCCATCGCCCACAGCGACATCGTCAAGGTGACGCCCGACAAGATCGTGTGCCGGGCCCAACCCAAAGCGGCCAACAAGGTTGCGCTCGTCACCCTCGGTGGTGCCGGCCATGAACCCGCACTCAGCGGCTTCGTCGGCGAAGGCGCCCTTGACTTCAGTGTCGTCGGCGACATCTTCGCCGCACCCGGGCCGCCCAAGGTGCTGGAAGCGCTGCGTATGGCCAAACGTGACGCGGGCATCCTGCTCATTGTGCTCAACCACGCCGGCGATGTCATGAGTGCCGAGATGGCCGCTGAACTCGCCACCAAGGAAGGCATTGCCTTCCGCATGCTCCTCACCCACGAAGATATCGCGCCCGGTGCCGATGCTCCCGCCGAGGACCGGCGTGGCTTGGTCGGCTGTGTCCCGCTTTACAAGGTCGCAGGTGCCGCCGCGGAAGCCGGCAAGAGTCTCGACGAGGTGTACGCCATCGCCAGTCGTTTCAACGACAACATGGCCACCCTGGCCGTGGCGATGCGCACCGCCACCCATCCGGCCAGCGGGCAGACCATCTTCGATCTGGCCGACGATGAAATGGAAATCGGCATGGGCCAACATGGCGAAGCGGGCACCGGCTCTAGCAAAATCCTCACCGCCGACCAGACCGCCGAGTTGATGTGCTCGCGTCTCGTGGCGGCCGTCAAGGCCAAGGCCGGTGACCGGCTGCTGCTGGTCATCAACGGCGCTGGTGCCACCACGCTCATGGAAATGTACATCGTGTTGCGCGGTTGCAAAAAGTATCTCGACACCCAGGGCATCAGCATCGCCGCCGCCCATTGCGGCGAGTGGCTCACGGTCCAGGAAATGGCCGGCTTCCAAATGTTCGCCGCCAAAATGGATGACGAGTTGTTAGGGTACTACAACGCCCCGTGCCAGACGCCCGCGCTTACCGTCAGGTGAAATTATATTGCCCGCATCCCGCCGCGTTGCTGACAACGCGGCGGGATGATGGTGGCAACGCCGGGTATGGGCGACGGGTT
>JBILFE010000628.1:0-2927 GCA_044351705.1 Luteolibacter sp.
CATAAGCGCTAGTTTTGGCAGAGTCGCTATGATCGGCAATTTGGGAGGTGGGGATGATTCACGGGTGGGCAGTAATTTAGTGCCCGGCAATCGAGCTTCCCCAAGATTATTTGGCGAATGCACACCAAAATCCCAACAGAAGGAATGCCGATGACGGTTTTACTCACGAATGATCGATGGATTAATGTGTTCGTGGTGCGGAGGGATCCAGGGCGACTCCATGCGCAGCCAGGCACGTTTCAGCAAATGTCTGCGAAATGTCTTGGCATTGCGGCACGGCCGGGCAAGCTAAGCGGCGAACAAACTCTCTTTATGCACTCATCCCGCCTTGCTCGCCACCTTGCATCCTCCACCCCGCACGCCAACCTGCGCCAGCACCCCAGGCGCGGTTTCCTAACAATCATGCCGGCAGTCACCCTGGCGGTCTTGTTACCGGCCACCTGCCTTGCGGAATCCACTCCGCCGGCAACACCGGCGAAACCGGCAGCACCCGCAGCCAGCGCCCCGGCCGCTGGGAAGGATCTCGTCTTTGGGGGTGCCAAGCTGCGCCTGGGCATGACCAAGGCCGAGGTCATGGCCGAGATCGAGCGCAACCCGAATGCCGGATGGTTTGTCCCGGAACTGGACGCCCCCCCGCACGGAGAACTCTACAAAATGGATCGCTGGGTGCTCTCCTGCAAGGCGCCCGCCGGGGGGACTTCGGGCGGCGGAACCGTGTCGCTTAGCTTCGAGAATGAAAAGCTCGCCAAGATCGAAGGCGGGCGTTGAGAAGCCCCCCCTCCAATAAACTGCCATGTGGAAAGGCCGCTTCTCCCAAGACACTTCGTCCCTCGTCCAACAATTCGGCGAGTCCATCTCCTATGACTGGCGGCTGTTTGCCCACGACATCGCCGGCTCCATCGCGCATGCCCGCGGCCAACTCGGCGCCGGACTCCTCAGTGCCGACGAGTTTGCCGCCATCGAGTCGGGCCTGCGCGAAATCGAGGCTGATATCAGCGCCGGCACTTTTGAGTTCAAGACCTCGCTCGAAGATATCCACATGAACATCGAGGCGGAACTGACCCGCCGCATCGGCCCGCCAGGCGCCAAACTCCACACCGCCCGCTCCCGCAACGACCAGGTCGCCACCGATACCCGCCTCTATTGCCGCAGCCAAATCGACGCCCTCCGCACCGCCATCTGCGGCTTGCAACTGGCCATCTTGGATCGTGCCGAGCGCTACGCCACCACCGTCATCCCCGGCTACACCCACCTGCAACGCGGCCAACCGGTCACCGCCGGCCACCATTTCCTGGCCTACGTCGAGATGTTAGATCGCGACTGCGGCCGCCTCTCCGATTGCCGCCGGCGCCTCAATGTTTCTCCGCTCGGTTCCGGCGCGCTGGCCGGCTCCACCATCAACCTCGACCGCCACGCCATCGCCGCCGAACTCGGCTTCGACGACGTCAGCCACAACTCGATGGATGCCATCGCCGACCGCGATTACATCGCCGAATTGTTGTTTGTGATGGCGCTTTGCGGCGCGCATCTGTCGCGGCTCAGCGAGGACCTGATCCTCTGGTGCACCAGTGAGTTTGCCTTCGCCGCGCTCTCCGACGCCCACACCACCGGCTCGTCACTCATGCCGCAAAAGAAAAACCCGGACGTCTGCGAACTCACCCGCGGCAAGACCGGCCGCCTCGTCGGCAACCTCATGAACCTCCTCGTCGCCCTCAAAGGCCTGCCACTCACCTACAATCGCGACCTCCAGGAAGACAAACCCCCGCTCTTTGATTCCGTGGACACCCTGCGCCTGGTCCTCGCCGTCAACACCGAAATGATCACCGCCATGGAACTGCGCGAGGAAAATTGCCAGCGCGCCGCCTCCGATCCCATGCTGCTCGCCACCGATCTGGCCGATCACCTCGTCAAAGCCGGCATCCCCTTCCGCCACGCCCACGAACTCGTTGGCAAGGCCGTCGCCGAGGCCATCCGCAGTTCCATCCCGCTCGACCAACTCAATTTCACCGCCCTCGACCCCGCTTTCCCCGCCGATGCCGCCGCAGTCTTTTCGCTCGATCGCGCGCTGGCCGCCCGCAGCAACCCCGGCGCTCCAGCCATCGCCAATGTCCTGGCCGAAATCCAACGCTGGCACGCCCGCCTTCAATAACCACGGGCCTTGGCGAACTTTTTCGCCTTCCCACGCGTTCGTCCTTGCCAATGCCGGATAAGCCCCTAGCTTCGGCGCCGAGCAGGATTTCCAACCCTCCGATGCCCGCATCCGGCCGATTCCCTTACGATCATCACCCACGACGGGTGACAGGAACCGGATGGCAGCAAGGACCATGGAGGTCCTGTCTCAAACGGGCGGCGGCGCAAGCCGATCAGCTCTGACTCTGGTGATATCAGGTCCGCACCGTAGCGGCGCATCACCCCGGCATTCCTAAGCCGGTCGTCGGAGCGGCATCGGTCAGTACGCAGGTCCATTCCAGCACCGCCGGGCACCACTGCCCGTCGCGCCGGGCCGCCCGAAACAACGACAAACCATGCTAAACCATGTCGAATCCAACACCGCACTCCCACAATCCGGGAGACCAGAAACGCCGCCGCTCACGCGGAGGCCAAAACCGACGCAATAACAACCAACCTGACAACCGCGGCCAAAACCGGGATTTCAACCCCTCCCGCAGCCAACACAGCCAGTCGCAAAACCGCAACCCAAGCCACCCCAACCAACCCGCCAGCGCCCCGCTCCGCAAGTACGCCCCAGTCAAACTCACTTGGTGGCAGAAATTGCTCAAACTCATCGGTCTCTACAAGGTACCGGCCCGCCAGACAGCGCGTCCCGCGCGCAGCCCTGACGCCCCCCGGCCCGCCGTGGATCCGAAAGTAAAATCCAACACCCGCAACGTCCGCACCGGCGATGGCGAGTCCGTTGCACCAGACAG
>JBILFE010000169.1:0-6982 GCA_044351705.1 Luteolibacter sp.
GCGAGCGCAACCGTGAACGAGGCGGCGAACGCGATGGCGAACGCAACCGTGAGCGTGGCGGCGAGCGTACCCGCGACCGTGACCGTGGCGGCAACGCGCGCAGCCGCGGCGGAGATCGCGACAGCGTGGAATCCCCGCGGGTTTACGTCGGCAACCTGTCCTACGACGTCAGCGAAAACGACCTCCAGGAACTCTTCAAGGGGATCGGCGGCGTGCGCAACATCGAGATCGTCTACAACCGCAGCACCCACCGCTCCAAAGGTTTCGGCTTCGTGGAAATGCTCCACATGGACGAGGCCAAACGGGCCGTCGAAGTGCTCCACGACCAACCGTTCATGGGGCGCAAGCTGACGGTTTCCGGGGCCCAATCCAAAGGCCAGGATGATCGGGAAGACAGGGAAGAAGAACGTGAAGAACGCCCGGAACGCCGCCCGCGCCCGACTCCGGTCGTTGCCGCCGCTGCGGCCACACCCGGCGCTGAAGTGGCTCCCGAGGTCACGGCTGAAAGCCTCGACGCCACCACCGAAATCACCACCATCATTGAACAACCGCTCGCTCCGCAAGCCATTGCTGAGACCGTCACCCCAACCGTGGAACCCGCCGTGGCTGTCATCGCAGAAGAATCTGCGGCTGACTCCGCTGCGACAACCAAAACCGAATCGGTCTAACACAATCGCGGTTTCCACCGAATCCACCCACCCACCCCCGCCCGGCCCAGCCGGACGGGGGTTTTTTCATGGCGCCATGAAATGCAGCCAAGATTTCCGGCGGGCGGGCGTTTCCACAGCATCACGGCACGCCACCCGTCCGCATGTCTAACGAGTATAGGACCGGACCCGGCGGCGCAGCCCGTGACAACCCCAGATCCACCATGAGCCTGCATGCCCAACTCGCCCCGGAAACCCTCGCCAAGCTCCAAGCCCAACGCCGGTTCTCGTCCATCACCTCGGTCGTCATCGCCTGCCTCAGCCTGCTCCTGCTGGCCCTCATCCTGGGCGCCCTGCTGCTGCCGCAGTTGATATTCCAGTCCCCGGACGTTGTGGTCTATACCCCCGCCGTCAAACCCGATGAACCGGACAAGCCCCAATCCCCGGCCTTGTCCCCTCGCAAACCCACGGCACCTGCGGCGAGCCCCAACCGGTTTCTCATCGCTTTCACCACCTCCAACCTTTCCGTCCCCGTGCCGGATTCAAGCGCCACCACCCCCAGCGTGGATTACGGCAATGGCGATGACTTCGGCCAAGGCGGCCTGGGCGATGGCTACGGCGACCCGGGTGGCGGCAGGATCACCGACCCGATTTTCAGAGGCCGTTGTTCACAACCGGAACGGATGGCACGCTTGCTAGAAACCGGGGGCACTGCCGAGTGCGATGCCGCCGTGGTTAAAGGCCTGCATTGGCTCAAGAGCACCCAAAGCCAGGATGGCTCGTGGAACGGCGGCCCGGCCGCCACCGGCCTGGCCTTGCTCGCCTATCTCGGGCATTGCGAAACGCCCCTCTCTGCGGAGTTCGGTGAATCCTGCCTGCGGGCCATCGCCAACCTCGTCAATCTCGGCATGAAAACCCACGGCCAACTCAGCAGCCACCCCGGCAGCCATGATGCCCCCTACGAACACGGCATCGCCACCTACGCCCTGGCCGAGGCCGCCACCTTTTGCAAACAACTCCAAATCAATGTGCCCAATCTGCCGGAAGTCACCCAAAAAGCCGGCCAATTCATCATCGATAACCAACATCCCTCCGGCGGCTGGGATTATGGCTACATCGAATCCGGCAATCGCGGCGGTGACCTGTCCATCTCCGCTTGGCAAATCCAAGCCCTCAAAGCCTGCAAGCATACCGGCCTGGATTTCCGCAACCTGCAAAAATGCGCAGCCTCTGCCTCGACCTATGTGGAAAAGTTGGCCGCCGCCTCTGGGGCCTTTGGCTACAGCAACCCCGGCGACGGCGGTGGCAGGCTAACAGGTGCGGGCATGCTCTGCCTCCAGATCTGGGACAAGGGCTCGCGCAGCGCCACGCGCAATGGCGGCAGATACATCGATCAAAACATCAAACTCGACTACAACTCGGCGTCCGGCGACCTGTACTGCCATTACTACAATGTCCAAGCGATGTTGAATCGCGGTGGCCAACCCTGGCAGCGCTACAACGCCATGTTCCGTGAGCAACTCCTCCGCAACCAAAATCCCGACGGCTCATTCAAATCCCCCGGTGGCGGCCCACGCAAGGATGCCCATTTCACCACCTGTCTGGCCTCCCTCATGCTCGAAGTTTACTACCGCTTCCTGCCCAGCACCGGCCGCTAACAACCGTGCCTTTAATATAGTTCAACCAGATACCCCGCGTGCACGCTTCCACCGTTGACCCTGACCCAATAGATCCCGCGTTTGGCGGGCTCGGCGGGCTCGAAGTTGATGGCGTGGTTCATCCCCCGCGAGACATGGTTCACCTTGATCTCGCGGCCGGGGATCTCGCCCGTGTCCGCAAATGCTTGCTCGGGTCGTTTCTTGAGCCGGTACATCTCCACCTTGAGCTTGTCCGCAGCTCCCGCCTGGCCCGCACCATAGAGCGACCAGGCATTGCCATGCAAGTAATCCAACGGAAACAAACCCCGCCCCGGGTACGCCCAAATGCCATCTGCCGCCTTGCCGCTGCCATCCATGCACCACATCGCGGAGAAACTGCCACCGGCTGAGCCAAAGCCGACTTTGCCCATGGGTGGGTTGAGGCACCAGGCACGGTGGCCGCGCGCGTCGCGGTTGTTATCCCCGCCATCCTCGATGTATTGAGCCACGCTGGCGACCACATCGCCGATGCTGCTTATATTGCACTTGTCAGTGAAATGGCCAAGGCTGTGGGAAAGCCCGCCGTTGGCCTTGCAGGCCAGCGCAGCCTCCCGCGCGTTTTTCGAGAACTCCGCATCGCCCTCAACCCCGGCGGGCACCCCGCACAAAAATCGATAGATGTTGAGCCGGGTGGTGGCATCATGCACCTCCCGGCTCAAGTCCTTGGGCTTGGCGCGTTTGCCGATCTCACGAATCCCGTCCTGGATTTCCTGCCGGGTGCGCGGATACAAGCGCTTGGCATCCCCATCCGGCGTGGTCCCATCCGGCGTAGTGCCATCCGGCGTGGGGTCGGTTTTTGCCGTCTTGGCGGCTTCCTTGTGATCCTTAAGATACGCCACATCGGCCACACTCAACTTCTCAAAATCGATCGGCACCTGATGCCCGTTCGCCTTGATCTCCACCACCACCAAGGTGGCCTCCACGCGCAGGATCTTGGCCACCATCTGGCGCCCGTCAACGTCCGTGAACGTACGCCAGTCATCGGCCGCCAAACCCATGACGGGAAACAACAGGCAAATAACCAAGCACAGGCCGCGCATGACTCTGTTGCGTATTGCACCCCACCGACCAATGCAAGCAAGTTCTGTTTTCACGGTTCGGATGCCGGCGCCGGCTTCTTCGCGCGCATGACACGCACTTGCTCCACGAAATCGCGGTCGGCTTGGCTCAGCCGCTCCAGCGCCAATTCAAACACCTTCTGGTTGGATGCCAGCCGGATTTTACCGTCCCGCACCACTGTGGGGTTGGCTGGCGGCACCGGTGCTGATGGCTCGGGGGCTCCGTTGGCCGTTTCCACCACCAGGTCTTCAAAAGCGATCCATTTGGCCTCGAGGGTTTTCCCATCACTGCTGGTCCATTGCCGCGGCCCGGCCAACACCACGTGTGTGATGTAGCGCACCTTCCGCTCATCCGGGCCGGGGGGCGACCCGGGCGTTAGGTTCACCCCGCCGCTCGCTCCCCCGGCAAGCGGTCGCGGTACAATGCGTTTCTGCCCGCCGGGATATGATATCTGCGCCATGCCCGTGCCTGCCACCAGCACGCCCGCCACACACCCTGTTAGCAAATATTTCATCTCGCCCCAAGCTACCGCACGCCAGCCATTTGCCAACCCCTATTGCTAACAACCCGATTGTGCCACCCCTACCGCCATCGACAAAAAGATATTTTTCGCTTGCGTTGGCTTGCCAGTGACGACTACTTTGCGGCCACGGGCGGCTCCATGGTGGACCTGCCCGGGCAGCTACAAAACAACAATAGTATGGCAATCATTGATTTTGGTGGAACGAAGGAAGAAGTCATCACGCGCAAAGAATTTTCGATGGCGCGGGCGCGCAAGGTGCTCAAGAACGAAACGATTGCCATCATTGGCTACGGCGTGCAAGGACCGGCCCAAGCCCTCAACCTGCGTGACAACGGCTTCAAGGTCATCATCGGCCAAGCCAAAAAATACAAGAAAGACTGGGACCGCGCCTGCAAGGATGGTTGGGTCCCGGGCGAAACTTTGTTCGATATCGAGGAAGCCGTGCAACACGGCACCATCATTCAAATGTTGGTGTCGGACGCCGCACAACGCTCCATCTGGCCGATGGTCAAGCGCAACCTCAATGCCGGCGACGCCCTCTATTTCTCCCATGGCTTCTCCATCGCCTACAAGGACCTAACCAAAGTAGTGCCGCCTGCCGACGTCGACGTCATCATGGTCGCCCCCAAAGGCTCCGGCACTTCCGTGCGCCGCAATTTCCTTTCCGGCGCGGGCATCAACTCGAGCTTTGCGGTGTTTCAAGACGCCACCGGCCGCGCCCATGAACGCTGCCTGGCAGTGGGCATCGGCATCGGCTCCGGCTATCTGTTTGCGACCACCTTCCAACACGAGGTGTTCAGCGATCTAACCGGCGAGCGCGGCGTGCTCATGGGCGCATTGGCCGGCATCATGGAAGCACAATATGATGTGCTGCGCAGCAACGGCCATTCACCCAGCGAAGCGTTCAATGAAACCGTCGAAGAACTCACCCAAAGCCTGATCCGCCTGGTCGACGAAAATGGCATGGACTGGATGTATGCCAATTGCTCGGCCACCGCCCAGCGCGGTGCCTTGGATTGGAAACCGAAATTCAAAAAGGCGGTGCTGCCGGTCTTCAAGGACCTCTATGCCAGAGTCAAAACCGGCAAGGAATGCTCCCGCGTCCTGACGTCCTGCGGCAAAGCCGATTACCAAGCCCAACTCACCAAGGAACTCGATCAAATCGGCAATTCCGAAATGTGGCAGGCCGGCAAGGCCGTGCGCGCCCTGCGTCCCAAGGAAGTTGCCAAGGAAATTTCCAAGGCCACCCTGGGCGTGAGCGGCCGCAAGGCGAATTGATCGCATGCAGGTAACCATTCGCGGACGGGCGAAGCATTTCCGGACGGTCGAATTCGACGCCCCGAGCAACGAGGTGCGTTTGATCGAGCAGCGTTTGTTACCCCACGAGTTCCGGGTGATCGGCACCCGGGACTTCCGCGCCACCGCGCGCGCCATCCGTGATATGGTCGTGCGCGGCGCCGGTGCCATCGGTGCCACCGCCGCCTACGGCCTGGCACAAGGCGCACGCGCGTTTCGCGGCCACGACGTGGCTCGCTTTGACGTGCACCTGCAGCGGGTCTTTGAAACCCTGCGCGACGCCCGCCCGACCGCAGTCGATCCGCTCAATGCCATGCTGGAAGTGCGGCGCAAAATGCAGGCCGCCACCAGCGTCAAGGACCAACAGGCTCTCGCTCTAACTGCCGCACAGCAATTCGCGCAGGACGACGTGGAGCACTGCCAGGCACTCGGCGATGTGGGTGCGCCGCTGATCCGCGAGGGCATGCGCGTGCTCACCCATTGCAATGCCGGTTGGCTCGCCTTTGTCGATATCGGCAGCGCCACCGCACCGCTCTATGCCGCCCAACAACTCGGCCGCAGCTTCCACGTCTATTGCGATGAAACCCGCCCGCGCTCACAAGGCGCCACCCTCACGGCATGGGAGCTGGCCCAACAGGGGATTTCCCATCAGGTCATCGCCGATAACGCGGCCGGGCTGTTGTTTGCCCGCGGCCGGATTGATCTGGTCATCGTCGGCAGCGACCGCACGCTGGGCCGCACCGGCGAAGTGGCTAACAAGATAGGCACCTACACCAAGGCCGTTCTGGCCAAACGCCACGGGGTGCCGTTTTACGTGGCAATCCCGCTCTCAACCCTCGATTGGAACCTCCGCAGCGGCGCGGATATTCCCATCGAAGAGCGCGATGCCTCTGAAGTGTTAGGCGCTTGGGGGCTAACAAAATCCGGGCGGCGCGAGTACGTGCGGGTGGCCAATCCATCCAGCGCCGCCTACAATCCGGGGTTTGATGTGACCCCGCCGGACCTCATCACCGGCATCATCACCCCGCTCGGCATCTTCCGCCCACGGGACTTGTGGAAACAACGCCGCAGGCTCGGCGCTTGAACGGCCGCCAAGCCCGGCCACCTCACTGGTACGACGCTTCCACGCGCTGGGCGACATCGCGATAGCCGTAATCGATCTCGTAGATTTGTTTGAAGCACTCCAGGGCCTGGGCGGCATCCCCCATCTCATCATGGATGAGGCCCTTTTCGTAGAGCACTTCCTTTTTGGTGTTGTCCATGGCATGGAGGTCGGCGAGGGCGTCCGAGTACTGTTTGATGGAGAGGTCAAACATGTTCTTGGCCTTGAAGGTGCGCCCCAGAACCAGCAACACCTTGGTGCGGATGTGGGGATTGCGCGTGGCCTGCTGCAAGTGCGGGATGGCCGCGCTGTGATCACCCGCCAGATAGAGGGCATTCCCAAGCTCGAAGCGAAGCTGCGGGTCGGTCGGGTTTTGATCCACCCGCCTTTTGGCTTCCTCCACCACGAGGGCCAGACGTTCGGCCTTGTGGGTGGCAAGCGCGGCTTGCAAATCCACGTTGTCAGGGTCCTCCAAGGCCGCCGCTTCCAGCGCTTTGATATCAGTCTCGGCCGCGCGGTCCTTCATCTGGCCGGCTTTTTTACTCAGGGCGACGTCACCCTGACTCAGAGTGTGAGCCCATTCATAGAATGCGCGGGCACTGTGCCAGTCTTCGAGTTGTTCGTAGATGTTGGCGAGATCCTTGACGGTGGCCAGGTT
>JBILFE010000580.1:0-3156 GCA_044351705.1 Luteolibacter sp.
AATCAGTGCCATCAGTGGTTCTCATTTCCCTGTGGGTTAGGCTGCGTGATGAGGGTCGGTGGGAGCCGGTGCTGGCACTGACGCGGGCGCTTGCCGGCGGTCGCTGAAGCGTTGCACAAAGACATAGCAGACCGGGATGAGGAACAGGCCGATGACCGTGGAGATGGACATGCCGAAGACCACGCCGGTGCCCATGGTGCTGCGCGAGGCCGCGCCGGAACCGGTGGCCATCATCAGCGGCACACAGCCGAGGATGAAGGCAAACGAGGTCATGAGGATCGGGCGCAGGCGCAGTTTAGCGCCCTCAAGGGCGGCTTGGAGCGTGGGCATGCCTGCATCGCGTTTCATCTTGGCGAACTCGACGATGAGGATGGCGTTTTTGGCGGCCAGGCCGATGAGCATGACCAGGCCGACCTGGGCATAGACGTTCATTTCGAAGTGGCGCAGCACCAGCCCCACCATGGTGCCGAGAATGACGGTGGGCACGGACAGCAACACGGCGAAGGGCAGCGACCAGCTCTCATACTGCGCGGCTAACAGGAGAAACACGAACAGGATCGCCATGCCGAAAATAATCGGAGCCTGGCCCTCGGATTTTTTTTCCTGCAACGTGAGGCCGGACCATTCGTAACCGACGTTGGACGGCATGGTGGCCATGATTTCCTCCATCGCCTTCATCGCCTGTGCCGAGCTGTAGCCGGCAGCGGGCGAGCCCATCATTTCCGCGGCCAGATAGAGATTGAAGCGGGTGGCAAAGTTCGGCCCGGACATCTTGGACACCTTCACCAGCGTGCTGAGCGGCACCATGCCGCCCTCGTTGTTGCGCACGAAGAATTTCCCGATGTCGTCCGGGCGGTTGGTGTATTCCGGCTCGGCCTGCAGGAAAACCTTGTAAACGCGGCCGAATTTCACGAAGTCGTTGACATACAGGCCGCTCAGATAGGCTTGCAGGGTTTGAAACACGCTGTCCACCTTCACCCCCAGCGTGCGCGCCTTCTCGCGGTCCATCTCGACTTTCACCTGCGGCGTGGACGGCTGGAAGGTGGTGCTGAGACGGCCAATTTCCGGCCGCTTGGCCGCCGCCGCGATGACCTCTTGGGCATAGGCGGCGAGTTGATCGACGCTGCCGCCGGCACGGTCCTGCAACTGCAAGGTGAATCCGGACACATTGCCGTAGCCCGGCAGCGGTGGCGGACCAAAGGCAAACACCCGCGCCCCGGGAATGGCAGAGAATTTCTTGTTCCATTCGGCGACGAGGGCCTTGGCGTGCAGCTTGGGATCCTTGCGGTCTTTCCAGTCATCCAGCCCGATGAACATCAGGGCGGAATTCGGGAAGTTGAGCGAGTTGAGGATGCTCATGCCGGATATGGCCAGCGCCGAGCGCACCCCCTTGGTGTTGCCCACAATGGTCTCCACCTGCTTGAGCAATTCGTCAGAGCGCTGCAAGGACGCACCATCCGGCAACTCCACCGCCACAAACAGATAGCCCTTGTCCTCGTCCGGAATGAAACCGCCGGGCACCACCTTTCCTAGTAGATAGATGCCGCCGCACACCGCCACCAACAGCAACATCGAGCGCGCCGCCTTGCGCGTGAGGCCGCCGACAATCGAGCCGTAGCCGACGGTGATCCAATCGAAGAACTGATTGAACTTGCGGAAAAACCAGGCGAGCGGGCCTTTGCCCGGGGTGGGTTTGCGCAGCAGCAGGGCGGAGAGCGCAGGGCTGAGGGTCAGCGCGTTGATGGCGGAGAACACCACCGAGACGGCGATGGTGATGGCGAATTGTTGATAGAGCCGGCCGGTGACCCCGCCCATGAAAGCGACCGGCACGAACACTGCGCACAGGATGAGCGCGATGGCCACCACCGGCCCGGACACTTCCTTCATCGCCTGGCGGGTGGCGTCCACCGGCGACATCCCGTGCTCGATGTGGTGCTGCACGGCCTCGACCACCACGATGGCGTCGTCCACCACGATGCCGATGGCCAGCACCAACCCGAACATGGTTAGAGTATTGACGCTGAAACCCAACATCGGGAACGCGATGAACACGCCGAGCAGTGACACCGGTACGGTGAGCATCGGGATGATGGTGGCGCGGAAACTTTGCAGGAAAATGAACACCACGATGAGCACCAGGATGATCGCCTCTTCGAGGGTCTTCATGATTTCATGCATCGAGGCCGTGATGGGCAGCGTCGAGTCCAAGGTGATGCCGTATTCCATGTCCGGCGGAAAACGGGTCTTGGCCTCCTCGAGGATTTTCTTCACCTTGTTGGCGGTTTGGATCGCGTTGGCGCCGGGGGCCAGATAGACCCCGAGCGCGCCGGCCGGTGCCTTGTCCATCCGCGCTCGGATCGAGTAGGTTTGGGCGCCGAGATCGACCCGGCCCACATCCTTGATCTTGACCTGCGAGCCATCCGTGTTGGAGCGGACGATGATTTCCGCGAACTCTTTCGGGTCTTTGAGCAAGCCTTGCGCGCGGATGTTGAACTGGCTCTCCTGGCCTGTGGGCGCGGGTTCCGCACCGATCGTACCCGCCGGCGATTGCGCGTTCTGCTCCTTGATCGCATTGGACACGTCATCCGGCGTCACGCCCAGCATCGCGAGCTTTTCGGGATTGAGCCAGATGCGCATCGAGTAATCTTGCGCGGTGAAGTTCTTCACATCGCCCACGCCGGGCACGCGCTTGATTTGATCGATGAGGTTGATGTCGGCATAGTTGCCGAGAAACACGCCGTCATAGGTGCCCTTGGGCGAGGACAGGCCAATGGCTAGCAGAATGTCGGGCGACGAGCGGTTGACCACCACGCCCTCGCGTTTCACCGCGTCGGGCAACTGGGCTTCCGCTTGGCCCACGCGGTTTTGCGCGTTGACCTGCATGATGTCCACATCGGTGCCAACATCGAAGGTCATGTTGAGAGTCAGCTTGCCGTCGTTAGAATTGTAGGATTGGATGTAGAGCAATTTGTCCACGCCGTTGACCTTGGACTCGATGGGCGTGGCGACGGATTCCATGACCGCCTCAGCGGCCGCACCCCGGTAGGTGGTGGTGGCTTGGATCAAGGTCGGGCTGACCGTCGGATATTCCGCGATCGGCAGACGGGAAAGCGAGATGAGACCCACGATGACGGTGACGATGGAGATGACCATCGC
>JBILFE010000042.1:0-11366 GCA_044351705.1 Luteolibacter sp.
GTAGTCGGATGCCGGCAGCGGTGCGGCCAGGCAACCCATACCGCTGATGATGAGTCGCCCATCCACGCGGCCTTCGCCGCACAACTCGAAACCGTCGGCGTGATGGCGCAGCATCGTCACTTCCATTTTCACGACGCGGCCGGGGCGCAGCGCACCATGAAACCGGACGTCATGGAGGCGGATGACCGAGCCCATCTGTTGGAAATCCGTGGAGAGCAGAATCAGCCAGTTGCCGAGTTGCAGCAGGCTTTCTAACAACAACATGGAAGGCAGTCGCGGTGCGTCGCCGAAGGCATTTTTGAGGGAGTACTCCTCGAAGGAAACCGCCTTGAGGCCGGTGATGCGCTCATGGGCTTGCCAGGATGTGATCCGGTCCACGAAGCGGAATTTCATATGCCACCGTCGACTTGGATTGCCTGGGCATTGATATAGGCGGCGCGGTCGCTGGCAAGGAAGGCCACCAGTTCGGCCACTTCGGCGGGGGTGCCCGCCCGGCCCAACGTGCAATGTTGTTCATAATCGATCCGCTGCTTGTCCGGCACCTGCTCGCTGACTCCATCGGTGAGCAGGCCGGGCACCACGGCGTTGACGCGGATGTGATAGCGGGCCATCTCGCGGGCGAGCGAAAGGGTGAAGCCCATGACCGCGCTTTTTGCCGTGGCATAATGCACCGGCACTTCCAGCACCCGCACACCGGCCAGCGACCCGAGGTTGACGATAGCGCCGCGCTGGCGCCGGATCATCGGCCGCACAAACGCTTTGGTGACCAAAAACATGCCTTTCACATTCACATTCATCATCAGGTCCCAATCCTCCTCTTCGATCAGGGCGAATGGCATCACCTGCGTGAGGCCGGCATTGTTGACGAGAATATCCACCGGACCCAGGTCCTGCTCAATGGTGGCTGCAAGTTGCTGCGCCTCCGCGCCGTTGAGCACATCCAAGGGATAGGCTCTAACAACGCCGCCAGCGGCGCAAAGTTCCTCTTGCAGGGCGAGCGCTTTCTCCGGCTGGCTGTGATAGGAAAATGCCACCCGCGCGCCGTGGCCGGCCATGCAGCGGACCACGGCCGCCCCAACCGCTCCGCTCCCTCCCGTGACAAATGCGGTTTTGCCCTTAAGCATGGGTCGCTCCTTCCCTGCTAACGGATCGCTTGCGTTCGATCAGGCTGACGAAAAACCCCACCGTCAACAACGCCGGAATGTCCGCCTTGCGCAGCCCAGCGACCAGTTTGCCTTGATCGAGCTCCGGCGCGGCGCGACGGATTTCCGCCAGTGCCTCATCTGTTAGGTAGCCGTCCTTCTCATAAACGCCGCCGGGCATTTGCCGGATTGCCTCCCGTTCCAGCTCGTTGGCCTCAATGCGCACCTTGAACGACTCCTCGATGCGGAACGTCAGGTCGAGCAGGTCGATGGACTCCGCGCCAAGGTCACCCACCAGTTCGCAGTGCGAAAAAATCTCATCCGGGCGCACGCCCAGCACCTCCACCAGCAGCGGTTTCAATTGTTCGAGAATTTCAGATTCGGATTTCATGGGAAAAGGGCGAGAGCTTCGGTAAGCGAGAGGGTATCGGTCGGACAGGCCTTGCGGAGGCGGCTGTCTTCGGTGACCAGCTTTTGACCGAAGCTGCGGGCGAGGGCAATGAAGCGGGCGTCGTAGGCGGAGATGTTGGACTCGCAGGCGATGCGCAGGGTTGCGATGGGATCGACTGGATGGGTGTTTGCCGGCGGGAAGAGCGATCGGCCCAGATCCATCGCCACGAGCGCCTCGCTTGTTTCCAGTAGGCCTGCGCGGTGGAGATTACGAAGCACGTTGGCGAACTCGATTTGCCACCAATCAGACAAGTGCCAATCCGGGTCCAACTGATATAGCGCCCGGCACTTTTCCTTGTTTTGGGTCGGCACTACCAATGGAACCACGATGTTGGTATCCACCAGAATCATGGTTGTTTCTCCTCCTGAACGCAGTAGCCGCGGGTTTCCAAGCCGTCATCGATCATGGCGAGGATTTGCCCGGTGGTAGGTGCCGGCCCTTTCAGTTTGATGAGATCTGGCAACCGCGATGCGACTGCAGGACTCCCGCCCAGCTTCTCATCAATGATGGCAATGGTTTCCTGCGTCACCGACCGACGATGGCTGGCCGCGGCGGATTTCAGACGGGCATGCAATGCGGGTGGAAGGTTGCGTATGAGGATGTCAGGCACGGAAGGAAGATAGCGGGGTGATAGCGGTTTGCAAGCATCGTTTGCCAGAGATTATTTGGTAGGCAATCAGGCAGGCTGCTATCTCGCTGCGCTCGGTTGTGGTTAATCTAGCAAATTACTGAGATCAGACTCCGGCTTTTTTGGTTCAGTGGGCCTCAGTGTTTTAGGTGGTTAGAACTGCCCGCTTTTCCGGTTTGGATGATGCGCGACACGTCAAAGCCGAGTTGTTTGGCCTTGGCGAATAGCGCGGCGTATTGGGGTGGGGGAATCGCGGGGGTGCGTGCGAGCAGCCAGAGATACTTGCGGTCCGGGGTGCCGACGATGGCTTCTTGATAGTCATCATCCACGTGGAAAACCCAGTAGTTGCCTTCCTTCGGCACGGGGATGAGCGGCCCAAACCAAGTGCTGAAGCGTACGGCGAGCTTCGTGTTGATAGGTGGGTTGAGCACCTTGGCGTAGCCACGGATGTCATGCTGCGTGCCATCCGGGCGCACCGCGATGTTGTGCACCGAGAGGGTGCCATCGGCATTGGCCCCATACTCGGCAATGGCGGCTTCATCCGCCTTTTGAAACCCCGCTGGCAGCCGCGCGATTTCGAACCACCGCCCCGCATAGCGCTGGAGGTCCACCCGTGTGGCGGTGGCCGGGACGTCCAGCGCGCGCGGTGGGGAGCAGGCCGCCAGACCGAGGCCAAGCAAGCCAAGGAGAGCCCGGCCGAGCCTGGCGAGGCGTGGAGCCTCAAGGAGGGTGGACATCCCTGTCCACCTGCCAATGAACCGCGAAAAAAGAGCGCCGCACGCCCGTACGCTTTCCCGTCTCATTGGCCCGCGATATGGGTTAACCCGATCACGAGGATCTGGGCGACTCGTCGAGTTGCTAGGGATTGAGGTTTCATTTTTCCATTCCTTTTCATCGGCACCCGCACCCCGGCGGATGGGTGCCGAATTCGGCGATGTGCTCGAGGGTTTTGCGGCGCGGTGGCGGTGATGCCGCGGCCGGATGGCCCACGGCGATGAGGCTGGTGACGACGAAGCCGGGTTGCACCTGCAATATTTCGGTTAGATTGTCGGCCAGCAGTGGAGCGGTCAAGACGCAGGCGCCAAGGCCGAGGGTATGGGCGGCGAGCAAGAGGTTTTGGATGGCCATGGCGACGCTGAGGGGTTCACCGGATACCAACTCGGGATTGCGCGTCCCATCCCACAGGGGTGTTGCCGCGGCGATGGGCGGCTTGTGCATGGCCACAATGAGCACCGGCGCGGCCGAGAAAAAGCTGCCATATTGGACCAGGCCGGCAGCATGGGTGGCCGCCATCTCGGACAGTGACTGCAGCTTGCACTCGATGCCACGCCGCACTTGATGAGCGAGCTCGCGGATTTGATCGCGGTCCTCCATCACCCTGAATTTCCACGGCTGGCGGTTGTGGTTGGAGGGCGCCCAGCGGGCGGCTTCCAGTAATTTGTCCAAATCCTCGCGGCTGACCGCACGCTCGTCGAAGCGCCGGACCGAGCGGCGCGATTGGATCAATTCGAGAAGTTGCTCGTAGGTGATCATAATCCGAATCCCCCGTCCACATGCAACACCTGGGCGGTGATGTAGGAGGCCTCGTCCGAGGCCAGGAAGGCCACCAGGCCCGCTACTTCGCCGGGTTGGCCGGCACGCTTCAAGAGAATGTTAGGTAAAATGCGATCCGCGTGTTGGGCCAGCACCGGGCGTGACATTTCGGTTTCGATCACGCCGGGAGCCACGGCATTGACCAGGATGTTGCGGGGGGCGAGTTCGATGGCCAGCGCGCGCGTCAGACCTTCCAATCCGGCCTTGGCGGCGGCGTAATTCGCCTGGCCGCGTCCGCCGCGGCTGGCCACCACCGAGGAGATGTTGATGATCCGTCCCCACCGCCCCAGCACCATGAATTTGGCACAGGCGCGCGCCAGGTTGAATGATCCAGTTAGGCATACGGACAACACCCGCTCCCATGCCGCGTCGCTCATGGCCAAGGCGGGGGATTCATCGACGAGTCCGGCGTTGTTGACCAGAATGTCGAGGCTGCCGCAGCGTTGCTTGATGCCATCGGCCACCGCCTGGCAGCACGCCGGGTCTGTCACGTCCACTTGCATGGCAAAGGCGCTGCCCCCCGTGCGCTGGATTTCCCCGACGGTTGCCAGCGCATCCTCCGCCCGCGTCTGATAGCCCACGGCCACTTGATGGCCGCGGCGCGCCAAGTCGATGGCGATGGCCCGGCCGATGCCGCGCGATGCCCCACTCACCAATGCCACTCGTTCATGCATGATATTTTCCCAAGACCAAGGTTGCGTTCTGACCGCCGAAGCCAAACGAGTTGGACAACACGACCGTGCCGTTGAATTCCCGCTTGCCCTCGGTGACGAAGTCAAGATCGCACAGCGCGTCGGGGTGTTCAAGGTTGATCGTTGGCGGCATCCAGCCGCTGTGCAGGGTCAAGGCTGAAGCCGCCGCCTCCAGCGCGCCGCTGGCCGCGATGAGATGGCCGGTCATGGATTTGTTAGCCGTGACCGGGATGGCGTGGGCGTGTGCGCCGAGGGCCGCCTTGAGCGCGCACGTTTCAGCGGCGTCGTTTTTCGGGGTGCCGGTGCCGTGGGCGTTGACAGCGTCCACAGCCTCCGGTTGCAGGCCGGCGTCGGCGAGGGCGCGTTGGATGCTGCGCAGCGCGCCCTTGCCGCCTGGTTCCGGATCGGTGGCGCGGTAGGCGTCGAGGCTGGTGCCATAGCCTAACACTTCGGCATAGATGCGCGCGCCGCGGCGTTGTGCGTGCGGCAGCGTCTCTAACACCAGAAACGCCGCGCCCTCACCCAACACCGTCCCCTGTCGCGTGGCGTCAAACGGGCGGCACGCTTGTTGCGGACGCTCGTTTTCGGTGGACAAAATCCGCAACAGGCTGAAGCCGCCCAGCCCCAGCGGGTTCAACACGGAGTCGGCGGCACCGGTGACGGCCACCTCGCCGTGGCCGGCGCGCAAGCGGCGAAAGGCTTCGCCGACCACCTGGGCGCCCGCGGCGCAGGCCGAGCAGTTGGTGATTTGGCCGCCGTTGAAGCCATAGTGCGCGCCCAGGATTTGCGCCAATCGATCCAGCGGCGTCTGCAAGCCGGCACTCTGTTGGGTGAGCAGTGACTCTATCAGATCGTCCGCTGCCGCGGCCATGCCAGCCTTATCTAACGGAAATGATTCCAGGCTCACCCCGACAAATACCCAGGCCGCGCGCAAGGCGTCGGCTGCCAGCGCCGCGTCGCGGATCGCCTGTGCGGCGGCGGTCAGGCCGAGGTGGATCTTGCGGTCGGTTTCTGTCACGGCCTCAGGAAAGTCCGTGGCGAGACGCGCCGGATCGAGGCCCTTGGCTTCGCCGCCGATGCGCACCGCCATGGTGGAGGTATCAAAGAGGGTGACCGGTCCAATGCCCGAGCGCCCGGCTAACAGATTCTGCCAGAACTCCGCAGCATCGCCGCCCACGGGCGAGCACACTCCGATGCCGGTGATGACGACGCGGTGGTTCATGGCGGGGTTAATAGAAATGCGGCTTGTTCGGTGCCGTGGCCGAAGCAATTGGCCAGCACCGGTTGGCCGAGTTGCCGGGCTAACAGCGCGCCGAGCGCCACTTGCAACGGGGCGGCGGCGGCGAAGAGATCGCCTAACTGCTTTTTAGGGGACAGCACAAGATTGTTTGCCAGATCCAATCGCGCGAGCGCCGCGGCTTCCGCTTGGTCCAATGCCGGGTCGGAGTTGGCGGCGGCAATGATGGCTGCCACTTGCTGCGGGGCAAGTGCTGCGAGCAGCGATTCTAACACCTTGGCTTGTGGCAGGCCCTGCTGGCATTGGAAATTCCATGCCGCGATGCGGGCGTGGATGTTGGCGCCGCGGCGCCTGGCAGTGGTTTCGTTTTCGAGCACGAGGAAGGCGGCGCCTTCGCCTGGCGCCAGGCCGGTTCCCGAGTGGTGCCAGGATTGGAACAGCCCGAGTTGTTCGAGCGCGAGAAATGCCAGCTCGTGGGTTTTGACATCGCAGCCGCCGACCACCGCACAGCGGGCATCGCCCGCCTGCAACGCGAGAATGCCGGCCTCGATGGCCCGCGCGCCGTGGCCCTCCCATGGGGTGTACACCGCGTTGGGCCCTTGGATGTTCTCACAGATCGACACCAGGCACACCGGCATGTTGCTCAGGATCTTGAATGATAGAATCGGGCTGACCGCCCGCAGCCCGGCATCCCCGAATTTTTCCAGATCGAAGCGGCCCGCGGCATCGGTCGAGGCCTTGAGCAAGGGCACGATCTCTCTAACCGGCAGGCCGGCCATGCCGGTGGCACCGAACAAGCCGATGTCGCCGGGGGCGTAATATCTATCAGATCCAAGGCCGGCATCCTGCAAGGCGAGATGGGCGGCGGCGGCGGCCAGTTGGGCGTCGCGGCTCATCAAGCGGATCAACTTGGCCTCGGCGATGAAATCCTGCGGCCGGAAATGGGTGATGGCCGCGCACAGCGGGCAGGCGAAGCGGCTGGCATCAAAATCCCTGGGCGGAGCGATGGCCGAGGCGCCGGTTTGGATCCGATCCAGCACCGCAGTGGCATCGCACCCGAGCGGGGTGACCATGCCGATGCCGGTGATGACAAGCGCTTCGGGTAATTGGCAGTTAGGAGCAGTCGTGGGCATCTCTTTACTGCATCCAAACCTCCATCAATTGTTTGCGTTTGGCATCCAGGAGCGGGTCGTCCATGTATTTGAACGCAAACACCATTTCCGTGGACGTGACGAGCTTGCCATCGCGCCGGGCGCTGGCCTTGATTTTGCCGCCGGCCTCATTCAACGACATCACCTCGGTGTGGTAGTGCAGCGAGTCCCCCGGCTTGATCATGGTGCGGAATTTGGTGCGCTCCAGCACGGTCACCACCGCCTTTGCGCTGGTGCCGTATTGTTGGAGCAGGCTGGCCTCCAGCAACAAGCCGCCCAGTTGCGCCATCCCCTCAAGAATCAAAACCCCGGGCATCACCGGCCGCCGCGGAAAATGGTCGTCGAAAAAATCCTCGCTCAAGGCCACGTTTTTCACCGCCTCGGCCTGCAGGCCCGGCTCCCATGTCGTGATCCGATCGATTAGAAAAAAGCGCATGTTCGTTAGAAAATGGGCATGCCAATGAATCCCTTGGCGCCAAACTAAGCCCTCGGTGTTGTTTTGCCAAGCATTACCGGTGCCCTATCGCCGGGCAAATCCGGCTTTTTCGCTTGCCATCCATAGCGCATGAGGCCTAATGACCTGGCATACCGCAGCTTCAGTCCCGGCGGTTCCAACGGTCTATCCGCCAAAGGCTTCCTCCGCGTCAAGATCACCCAGTGAGTCAACGGTCATCATCCGCATCATGAAAAAGTGTTTATACTGTGCCGAGGAGATTCAGGATGAAGCGATCAAATGCAAGCACTGCGGCGAATTCCTGGATGGGTCCGGCACCTCACGTGTCGCCGGGAAAAAAATCCCGTGGTCATCCAAGACTTCGGTGATTGTGCTGGCGCTATGCAGCTTCGGGCCGCTGGCCTTGCCATTGATCTGGCGGCATCCGGGCATCAAGCGGCCTTGGAAGATCGTAATCAGCGTGGTCACTTTCGCTGTCACCATGGTGGTGGCCTGGTATTTATACAAAGCCATGCTGGAAGTGATGAAAGCCTTCGACGATGCGATCCGGATGTTGGAGACCCGGTGAGGCTGTGGTGATCGCACTCGTTCAGCCAATCACGACATGCATGGGTATGTCATGGGGTTGCGGGAAGGTGTCGGCGATGCGTTGGGTGGCATGGCAAACACCCACTTTGATGGCGTCGGGGCGGGCGTGGGCGAGCATGCGGTCATAATACCCGCGGCCGCGGCCCAAGCGGCCGCCGTTGCCATCAAAGGCCATACCCGGGCATAAAAAAGCGTCCACGTCGGTCACCGCCACCAGCGGCAGGGCAGGGGAGGGCTCGCGGATGCCAAAGCTGCCCGGCACCAAGTCGCTGGACGAATCCCGCAGCTCGTGCAGGACCAGATGTTCGCCGCACACGCGGGGGGATGCCCAGCGTCGGTTAGGCATAGCTGCCATCAATGGCAGCAGGTCCACCTCGTCGACCCGTGCGGCATAGAGGGCCACGGTGTGCAAGTCCGGGCGGGCCGCCAACCAGCGCCGCACAGCCTCGCAGGTTGGGCCGGAGTCCACCGGCACGTTGCACAACTGCCGCCGGATTTGCATGCGGAGTTGCTGTTTTTTGCGGGTGTCTGCGGAAATTGCCACTTGCCAAGTGCGGGTCTCGGATCATACTTACGCCGATGATTCGCATTTGGCAAGCCGTGTTGATTATGTGTTGCGTGATGGGGCCTCTTGCCGGGGAGGAGGCGGCCAAGTCATTCACTTGGTTGCCACTCAAAATCCAGGCCAGCGCGTTTTCCTCCGATTTGGGGATGCTGGATGCGGAACGCCAGGAATATGCCACCAATCTGGCCAACTGCGCCGCCATGGGCATTGTCCAGTCCAAGGCGTCGCAGGCCTCGTTGGAAATCTCGCGCCGGCTGCTCACCCTCGCTCTCAACCTCTCACCGCGCAACAAACGGGCGATCATTCTTAATTTCCAACTTGCCAAGGGCATGTTGCCCGAGGTGGCCAAGGGCGATTACAGTCCCCAGGTATTGGCACGTCTGCTTCTCACCAGGGGCCAGTTGCTCATCAAACAAGAAAGCCAGGAAAACGTCCTGCTCGCACGCATGTTTTTCCAACTCGCCGCCGAACTTGACCCGAAAAATGAAGATGTTGTCTACGCCAGTGAAGTTGATCGTCTCGATCGTGGCAATCTGGATTGGACGTTTCTGACCCGTCCGCGGCCCGAACCCGAACCGGTGTCGCCGCCGGATCCGGTCAAGGATCCGCTGAAGGATCCGCCGAAGGAATTGCCGAAGGTTAGAGAAGTGCCACGGGAAGTGCCACGAGTGCTACCGCGAGTGCTACCGCAAGTGCTACCGCGGGAGGTGCGTGCCATCGCGCCGCCCAAGGTGGGACCGTGAGACATCCCGGCGGTATGGCTCTACATGCCGAGGGCGGTTTTGACGGCGGACTCGACCTTGTTCATGGCGGCTGCCGCTAGATGGCCCCACTGCTGATTGAGGCGTTGTTTTGAGATGGTGAGAACTTGTTCGCATTTGACCCAACTTTTCTCGCGCAGGCCATTGTTGGCGTCTGGTTCGATGGGGATGTGGGTGGCGACGGGCAGTCCCTTGGTGCTGAGGGTGACAACAATTGTGTTAGGGTAGCGTGGGTTGGTGTTTGCTGAATCGGTTTGGATGACGAGGGCGGGACGTTTGCCGAGTTGTTCAGAACCACGCCCCGGTGACCAGTCCACCAGCCAGATTTGGCCGCGCCGGATGACAGGTGGATTCATGATTCGTCGAGTGTTTCGGTTTGGGCGGCGAAGGCAAAACCCACATCAAACTCGTTGCCCTGCGCTTCCGCGATGGCCGTGAAGTCGTCGTACAGGCGCCGATCCCGGTCTTGCGAGTCCAGCAGTTGCAGACCTTCTTGAAACAGCCGGTTGAGGCTTTGGCCACGGGTCACAGCCAGGTGGCTGGCGCGTTCGTAGAGATCCGGTGGCAGGCGGAGCGTTAGCGTTTTGGCAGCATTCATCGGCGGCAGTCTACGCCACCGTATTCCGATGTCAAGAATTGCAGCCGAAAATGGATGAGCCGATGCATCCTCAACATTCAAGCTTGAGAATGAGCGGTGCGGTATTGTTTAACGATAAGGCGCGTGCTTTGTCATATTTCGCCTCGCCGTTTTGCCTTTAATGGATTACCAATCGGTCCCGCCGCCACATGAGATTACTCCGCATCCTGACAATCAAAGAACTGAAGGTGTTTTTTCTGACTCCCTTCGGGTGGGTGGTGTTGGCTTTTGTCACGCTGATGCAGGGGGTCTCCCTATCCACCGCGATGAAGGGCTTCCGGGATACACCGGTCAAGGACAGCCTGATCTACGTGACGTTCCACACGCCTATTTTCTGGTTTTATTTTCTCTTTATTTTCCCGCTGATCACGATGCGCCTGTTCGCCGAGGAAGAGCGCAGCGGAACCCTCGAATCCCTGCTCACCGCCCCGGTGAAAACCTGGCAGGTGGTGGTCTCGAAGTACTTCGCCGCCATGATCTTTTACACCCTGTTGTGGCTGCCCTGCCTGGTCCAGTTCAAGCTGTTTGAATGGACCACGGGACTGCCGCCGGCATGGACGGGGGCGGCCTTGGGCGGCACCTTCACCGTCCTCATGTTGATGGGGGCCGCCTTCACCGCCGTGGGTTGTCTGGCATCCGCGCTTACTTCCAGTCAGATCACCGCCGGCATCATTACCATCGGTTTGCTGGTGATCCAATACTTCGTGGGCTACGTCACGGTGATCTGGGGTGAATCGTTCATGGGAGCGGCGTTTTTTCATTACATCTCCGCGCAACAACACCTGCATTACTTTGCCAGCGGCCTGTTTGACAGCAGACCCTTTGTTTACTATTTGAGTGTGACCGTCTTCCTTTTGTTCCTCACCTATCAAGTGGTGGACTTCCGCCGCTGGCGCAAATGATTTTCCATTCTCCATTGCATGTCTGAAGCCACTCCAAGCCCTGCGCCAAAGCCCGCACGACCCGTCAGCCGTTGGAATGTCGGATCGCTCTCCGCGTTGCAAATCGTGTTGGTCACCTTGACTCTTATCGCCCTCAACTACCTCGCGGCGCGCCATTTCACCCGCCTCGATCTGAGCCGCGATGGCAACTACACCTTGTCTCCGGCAAGCACCCGCTATCTGGCTTCGCCTGCGCTCAGCGGCCGCAGCAGGCCGGTGAAGTGGATCATGGCGTGCCGCAGGTCCACCCCGTTTTATGAGCGGGTGCGGGTATTGGCCGAGGACTACGCACGGCTCTCCCACGGCCAAATCCAGCTCGAAATCGTCGATGTGATGCGCAGCCCGGATCGCACCCAACAAGTCATGGGCGCCTATTCCCTGAGTCTGTTGCGCGACATGATCATCATCGATGCCCGCACCGACGCAAGCGCGGCGGTCACCACCAACCAAAAAGTCGGCACTCATGAGCTCAACCCGAATGTGAAGCTCGTTTTAGTGGATGACATGATGCTGCACACGACCGATC
>JBILFE010000583.1:0-3148 GCA_044351705.1 Luteolibacter sp.
GTCGCCGAACACTACGATGTGCGCCTCGCTGACATGACCAGCCGCCGCCGTCCCGCCAGCATCGCCTTCCCCCGCCAAGTCGCCATGTATTTGAGCCGCTCCCTCACCAAGGGCTCGCTCATGGAAATCGGCGAGGCCTTCGGCGGCCGCGACCACGGCACCGTCATCCACGCCTGCAAAAAAGTCCAATCTCAACTCGCACAGACGCCCGGCCTCAAGGAAACCCTCGCCCGCATCGAGTCCCAACTCCGCCGCTGATCCCGTACAATATAGGAAATTTGGAAAAGTTCTTTCGGATTCTTAAAGAATGCTTGCCAAACCGGTTGGAAAGCTGAAACTTCCTCGCAACTCGTTACGAGTCCCACAGCAATGAAGTTTCGTATCTCCAAGGAAGCATTTCTCGATGGCCTGCAAAAGGTTCAACACGTTGTGAGTTCGCGCACCACCCTGCCGATTCTCTCCAACGTCTTGATCGTCGCCAAGGACGGCCGCATCCAGTTCACCACCACCGACCTGGATGTCGGCATCACCGGCTCGGTCGAGGCCCAAATCGATAAAGAAGGCGCCACCACCCTGCCCGCCAAACGCTTGGTCAGCATCGTGCGCGAACTGCCGACGAGCGAAATCGAGGTTTCCATTGATGCCAAGAACCACGCCTCGATCCGCAGCGGGCCGGCGTTTTTCAAAATCATCGGCTTGAGCGAGGCGGAATTCCCGCCGCTGCCCAACTTCCTAGGCTCCAAGGAATTCCGCATCCCGCAGCAGGTCATGCGCGATGGCTTGCGCAAAACCTCCTACGCCATCTCCTCGGATGAAACCCGCTACGTCCTCAATGGCATCTTCGCCTCGTTCCGCGAAGGCAAAATGACCCTCGTCGCCACCGACGGCCGGCGCCTCGCCATGGTCGATAGCGACCTGGAATTCCCCGCCTCCCACGAAACCGACGTCATCATCCCGACCAAGGCCGTTCAGGAACTCCAACGCCTCCTCGTCGATACCGGCGACGTCATCGTCAAACTCACCGACAACCAAATCTCATTCACCATCGGCGACAGCCTGCTGGCCAGCAAACTCATCGAGGGCAACTACCCGAACTACCGCCAGGTCATCCCCGGTGATGCCCTTGAACGCGTCATCATCGCCCGCGAGGCCCTGTTGGAAACCGTCCGCCGCGTGTCCCTGCTGTCCTCGGACAAATCCAATTCCGTCAAACTCGTCTTCAGCGAAAACCAGATCGAGGTCACCGCCAACTCCCCGGACGTCGGCGAAGCCCAGGAATCGATGGATGTGATCTATCAGGGCAAGCCGATGCAAATCGCCTTCAACCCCGAATTCCTCATGGCCCCCCTGCGCGCCTTGGAAACCAACGACGTTTACCTCGACCTCATTGATGAAATGAGCCCCGGGGTCCTGCGCATCGAAGGCTCCTTCCTGTATGTGCTCATGCCTATGCGCGTGACCCACTAGGGCCGTCCGCCAAGCAGAATGCCAATGATGCGGAAGCTCCTTTGATTGATGATGGCCGCTTGTTGATTTTTGATCGTTGAAGTGTCGAAACGACAATCCAACATCCGCTCAGCGCGCCAGCAGCGCCCACAGGCCGGCGGAGGTCAGCAACGAGCCGCCGGATAGATTGAAACCGCGCTGGGCGCGGGGTGACGCCAGCAGGCGGCGGGCGGAAGCCGCGAACAGTGTGTAGAACGTGGCATTGATGATGGCCATGGCCACAAAAGTGATGGCGAGAATCCACAACTGCCGCGGGATGTCCGCATGCGGATGGATGAATTGCGGCAGGAAAGCCACAAAAAACACGATGCCCTTGGGATTGAGCGCGGTGACCAGATAGGTGTTGGCAAACAGGCGCCAGCGCGAACCCGGCACGGCCGGCGTGGCCTGCACGGCGGACGTCAGACCCGCCCGCAGCAACTTGCTGCCCAGATAGAGCAGATACAGCCCTCCCACGCACTTGACTGCGGCAAACCACACCGCCGATGTTGCCAGCAGCGCACCCAGGCCGAGCATCGACACCATCAGCGCGGTTGAATCACCCAGCGCCACGGCCGCCACCAGCGGCACCTTCGCGCGGTGACCGTGAACCATCGAATAGCCAATCAGCGTGAGCACCGTCGGCCCCGGAATGACCAGCAGGACCGCCGATGTGGCAACAAATGCCAGCCAATGATGTAGGGACATGGGAGGTGTCGGTCAGAAGTCTTACAAGCTAAGCCGTAGCGGTGGCAAAGACAACCCCGGGCGGATTTAATGACTCACAATGACGCAACCGGCACGATCTCGACCTGATGGGCTGGTATGACAAGCGCGTTGCGGATCGCCTCAAACAACCCGGGCATCTTTTTCATCCGCTCCTTGAACACCGCCTCACGCTTGGCTTCCACTTGCTCGGGCGTGATTCCCATGAACTCGGGCACCCCTCCCTGCCGCACCACTCCCGCAAAAATCTTGTCATGAAAATAGTCGTTCTTGGCTTTGATCGCGGTCCACACCGCCTTGACTTGGTCGGCCACCGGCCCGGATGTTAGGGCAGCCTGGGCCAGATTGACGCCGGCACCTAACGCGTCGGCCGGGAAGCTGGCGACTTTGACGCCGCCGAGTCGGATTTCGTATTGGCCGGGTTTGAGTCCGGTCACTTTGAGGTGATAGTGTGATTCAATTTGCCCCGTCAGCCCTGACGAAGACCGACTTGTTGGCGGCGAGTTTGAGCCGGACGCGGGTGACATCCTGGCCGTCCTGTTGGATGGTTTGAAACTCCGCGGTGCTGATCGCACCGGTGTGCGGATCCATCAATGCGGGTTTCTTTTTGCCCTTGAGGCGCACCCAGGTGTTGATGGGGTCATCGCTGGAGTTGGCGAAAAAGTAATAGTCGGCGTTGTCGCGAACCTTGTGGATATAAGCCAGTTTTCCCTTGGCGCTCTTGATGGCGATCTCATCCTCGAAGCGAACGTCGCCGACGGGCACCGCCTCGTTGAGCACCGCGGCCAGGCGACTGGTGCCATCGACCCTCTCGTCGATGTTGGGCACGAAATAGGCCTTGCCGCCGTTGGCGTTGGTGGTCTTGGTGAACGGGTGGCCTTGCTTGTTAGGATCAAGCCCGAACATGTCCCGGACCCATTTCACGACCTGCGCGTCC
>JBILFE010000582.1:0-3148 GCA_044351705.1 Luteolibacter sp.
CGACTCAAGCCGGTTGATTTCGGCCTGAAAGCACCGTCGCAAATCGTGAAGAACTATGTGTTAGACACGAATGTCCTGCTGCACGATCCGGCATCGCTTGAACGCTTCAAGGAAAACCACCTGTGCGTTCCGGTGGATGTGCTTGCCGAGCTGGACAAGTTCAAGTCCGAGCAAAACGAGCGCGGCGCCAACGCGCGGCGGGTTCACCGGCGACTCACCGAGATGTTTTCCAGCGCGGCGAAGGTGACCAGCGGGGTGCAAACCGAGGGTGGCGGCACGATTCGGTTAGTGATCTACGATCCCGCGTCATGCCCGAAAAACTCCGAGGAAATCAACCGTTTTCACCGCATTTTCCCCGATCGCGAACGGGTGGATCATCGGATCCTTGCGGCCTGCCTGCTGCTGATGCAGCACAACACGGCCCCGGTGGTACTGGTCACCAAGGACCTCAACATGCAGCTCAAAGCCCGCGCCGCAGGCATCGAGTGCCAGGATTATCTGAGCGACAAGGTGGACGCCTCGGAGGTTAACAACTACGAGCTGCGGCGCATTGAAATCGCCGGGGACGACCTCCAACGCTTTGCCAGCAGCGGCGACATCATGTTAGATCCGCGGTGCATCGACGCGGTTCACATCAATGAATACGTCCTGCTTAGTGCCGGTGAGAAGCAAGCCATTCCGGCCCGCCTCGCCAGCGAGGGGCGCTGCGTCCGCCTCAATATCCCCGATGCCTTGAAAATCCCCGACGGCCAGTCGCTCAAACCCCTCAACTTAGGGCAGCGCTGCCTCATCGACGCGCTGCTCAATCCGGACATCTCGCTGGTCACCTGCTATGGCCACGCCGGCACCGGCAAGACGCTGGTCGCCGTGGCCGCCGGCCTCCATGAAATGTTCAACCGCCGGTACCATGGCATGACGGTGAGTCGCCCGGTCATTGCCATGGGTGAACCGTTAGGATTCCTGCCCGGCTCGCTGGAGGAAAAAATGCGGCCCTGGCTGCAACCGATTCACGATGCGCTGGATCTGCTGATGCGACCGAACGTGCCGCTGGGCCCGCGCCGCAAACAACAAAAATCGGCCACCAGCAATCTACCGGTCAAAAAACCATACGAATTGCTCATGGAACAAGGCATCCTCGAAATCGAAGCGCTCTGCTACATTCGCGGGCGCTCGATTCCGAACCGCTTTTTCATCCTCGACGAAGCGCAACAACTCACCCCCCGCGAGGCCAAGACCATCGTCACGCGCATGTCGCGCGATTCCAAGTTGGTGATGGTGGGAGACCCCGCACAGATCGACAACCCGTACGTGGACAGCCGCAGCAACGGACTGGTCTACACCCGCAACCGGCTCAAAGGTCAGACCTTCGTCGCACACATCGCACTCAGCCGCGGCGAGCGCTCCGAGTTGGCCGAAGCCGGAGCCCAGTTGATGTGATTTTGTTCCAGCCCCATTGACATTTCGTCATTGCGGGCGTTTAATCGCACGCGATGCGGATGTGCCAATGCTTTGTGATTCTCGGGTTGGCGTTGTCGTCACTCGGATGCGGGCTCATGCACCACGACAGCGCCTGGAAACTCGCCGTAGCCAACCAGGCCGGCCAGCTTGGCTATAGCAATTGGATTGTCATCGCCGAGGCGTCGCTGCCGGCCCAGAACCGGGTTGGCATCCGGCAGGTCACTGCCGACGTGGATATTCCGGAAGTTCTCGACTACGTGCTCAAGACCCTTGAGCAAACCCAGCATGTCCGGCCGCATCTTTACCTCACCCGCGAACTCCGCTCGCTTGATAACGACTTCACCCCCGGCATCGACGAACACCGGAAACGCGTCCACACGGCCCTCCGCGCACGCGAAACCACCGAGATCGAGCAGCAATCGCTGCTCACCTTGCTCGAAGATGCCAATCGCAGCTTTGACGTGCTCGTCATCCGCACCCCCACGGCTCTTCCCTACACCTCCATCTTTCTTGAACTCCAACCCGGGTACTGGGACGCCGAGTCCGAATCCCGCCTGCGGGAACGAATTTCACGCGAACGCATGGAAAAACTCGCACGACCCACCCTGTGACGTGCATGCTTGCCGGCGTGAGCCGAAAAGATGAAGAACTCCGCCAAGAACGTGAAGCCGCCTGGATTGGGGATGCCGTCCTCGCACTCTTTGCCCGCCAGTTTGTCCTGCGCGAACGCCAAACCATGGACGGCGAGTGGTTCACTCGCCTGACCTCCAATGAGTTTCTCGGTGCCTTCGGCAATCCCACCCGCGTCGAAGCCGCCATCGGCAAGCGTTACCTCGATGGCGGCCTGGACGCCGCTTTCGCCTGGATGAATGCCGAACTCATCCCGCTGTTCCGCAAGCAAATCGCCAAACGCGGTTAGATAGTCGGCCCGCGCCCGCAGGCGCGTTCGTCAGAACGCGGGGGGAGTGTGAAGAGGAAGCCCCTGCCGCAGGATGCGGCAGGGGGCACGCTGGAAGCGTGCGCCACCCCTCGTCAGGATGCGGGTCTTGATGAACGAAACGGAGAGAAAAACCACTGAAAAGAACTGATGCCCACTGAGGACACTGATTAACGAATTCGCCTACGGAGGGGGCGGGGGGATCGGTCCCACCCACTGGACATCCAGCGGTTTGTCGCTGGTGAGATGGACGTCGCGCTGCGGGAATGGCAGGCTGATGCCCACTTCAGCGAAACGTTTTTCCAGCATCAAGCGCAAGTCACTGGTGACAATCATGGGATTGGTACCGCCCCGCAGTTCCAACCAAAAATACAGGCCGAAAACGAGCGCATTCTCGCCGAAATCCTCAAACACAGCAAACGGCACCGGCTCCTTGCAAATCAACCCGTGGCGCCCGGCGACTTCCGTTAGAAGCGCCATCACTTGCGGCGGCGAAGTGTTGTAGGCCACACTCACGCGCAGGCTCCGGCGCACTCGCGCGGAGGAGAGCGTCCAGTTGGTCACCCGGTTTTCCAAAAACACCGAGTTTGGAATCATCGTCTCCATGTCGTCCCCGCTGCGCACGACCGATGAACGGGTGTTGATTTCGGCGACGGTGCCGACGACCCCGTCGACGTCCACCAAGTCGCCCACGCGGACCTTGCGTTCGGCCAGCACGATGATGCCGCTGATGAAGTTTTTGATGAGGGTTTG
>JBILFE010000584.1:0-3145 GCA_044351705.1 Luteolibacter sp.
TTGAGGCCCGATTTTGTCAGCTCCGCGCGGTCTCTCTCCAACGCCGCAGCGGTCTTGGACAAGAGATAGGTCGAGTCTATCTTGATGCCCATGAATTTTTTGAAGTTCTGCGGGTTGCGCTCGATAATATCCGTGAGGTCAGAGATGTGTGGTCCGACGTAGAGGAAGTCATGACTCGTGTCACCGCCCACCGTTGTCGCTGGATACAGGCGGGTCGTGTCACTCTTGCCCCGGAGGTCGCCGGTGTTTCCACCGGATGTGAATCGGATCAAGTCCTGGTTCAGGTCTTCTTCGTCTTTGTAGTGGGGGTCGATGATATTCAACGCGGCCACGGCTTTGAATCCGTCACCCCTCTTTCGAATATAATTCACCGTATCTGGGCTAACAAGGCGGACGCCCGCGCGTTGCGCCGCTGACAGAAGCCCGCTGGAGGGGGATGCAACGATCAGATCTTTGGGCGCTTTCTTCAACAGGCGGAGCTTGTGGATGACAAGGGCCGCCTTTGCCTCATCGATGCCCGTTGCGTCCACGACCACGCGCACGCCACGCCGGTCCAGCCAATGGGCCTGGTCAACGAGACGCGAATCTTCCAGCGCGAGCAATGCATGGGCATCAACTTTGACTCCATCGAACCATGTGAAAAACATGGATATGCCCTGCAGGTAGTCGCGGATAAACTCAAGACCGGCTACGGCCAGAACCCGTCCGGCTGGCCGGTTAGGATACTTGATAGCCGGAATCTGGCGAACCCCGTTCTCCTTGAGCGTAATGCGGAACAGACGAAAGTCCCGACCCTCGATGTTCGCGGCATCGGACTTGCCATAGTTCAGTGGCAGACTTGGAGAATTCCTCAATCCCGGTGGCGCGTAAGCGGCGCCGCGAACCACCGATTTGAGCTCTGCCTTGTTGTCCTTGAGGTCGGTTTCTTCAATGGACATAATGGTCCCGATGTTCGAGCTGATCTTAAACGGCTCGCTTTGCAGACTGTCGTTGAAGATGCCGAGGACGTAGCGCCCCTCCTTGGGGCGCGTCACCACATAATGGAGCTTTGTGTTTCCAACAGAAAACAAGGTCTGCCTGTTGGTCTCATCGTCCAGCAAGCGGCGCGCATGCGTGAGCAGGGTGTGCGGGATCTGCGTGATCAACTGCCCCGGGGTCCATCCGGCCTTGGACGGATCCAGACCCGGCGTGCTGTTGATGCCGTAGTCACTGAGCACCAGGACCAATCCGCCCATGCATTCAACAACAAGCGGCTTGCCATTGACGGTTGCGAGCACTTCCATGGACAGCGCTTTGGGATCCAAATCCGTCCGCAGATTTTCCAACATGAAGTCGGCTGTCTCGGTGAGCGTCTCGTTGCGATAGGCCACCTTGGATCCGGGGGGCACCTTCTCCGCCTTGGCAGTTGCAAACCATTCGGGGAACATGCTGCGTGCCGCGGCGCCGAATAGCACCACCCGGCCACCATTTTCCTTCACATGCCGCTTGAGCTTGCTTCTAACCATGGAGGGCACCAGCGGCGGCACACCGGTCCAGATGACGAGTCCATATCGCGGCAATGCCTCTTGCCGGGCGTCGCTTAACAACAAGTCAACACTGCTGCCGTATGGAGTGGCGCAGAGGGCGTGGTCCTCACCCATGGTGCCCGCATATATCATCTCAGATTGCAGGTAGTGTGGAAAGAAGAAGTCCCTGATCCCGTGCACCTGATAGTCGCCAGAGGTATATGGGGTGTCACCAACGATTGTGAAATTGATGTGCTTATCCGGGGTTGTGGCTGGCGGTCGCCACGCGTTCGAGAACTCGCTGATAAGCGCCACCGGGGTCTGGACCGGACCCGTCGGCCCGAAGTCTTCTATCAGTTTTGCCGCGCGCGCCGTGAATGTTCCCAATGGCGATGGGATCAATTCCTTTTTGGCTCGTATCAGTTCACCCGTTTCCCAATTGAAGAACCGCGCACCGTTCAACCATGAGAGATAGAGAACCTGTCGGCACAGGGCATAGCTCTTTTCGTAATTTTCCCCCAACCGGCCGGCCGTATGCGTAAAGACCGGTTTTGCCCCGTCCCGCAGCACCGCGTCCTCGTTCGCTATGGCCAGGTTGATCTGCCCGGAAAACTGAACGCCGAAAGGAAATGGATACTGCCGCGCCGCCGAGCGTATCGCGGTCAAGGAGGGAACGATAACCTGATTGTGCCGGTAGAACAACTGCGCGCTGCCCAGACTCATGATGCGCTCCCTGGCCACGTAGTGTGTGCCCCAGTCGCGATTGTGCTGTTGCAACATGTAAGGAACGGAACTGCGCTTCAGGTTGGACTCGAGGAAGTCAAAATAGGCAGCAGGAAATACCGCCCCGCCCGCGCCTGCAGGCAGTCGCCCGTAGTATTGTTTGTATTGCCAGCTGAACATCGCATCCACCTCGGCGACCTCGCCGCCGCCGAAGATGAGGTGCGGATACTTCTGCAGGAAATGCTTGATTGTGTTAGGTTCGTATGCAAGGGCACGCTCATTATCTTCCGCCGTGTTGTTGATCTTGCGGATCTTGGCAAACAGGATGGTTGGAACCGTGGGCTTGTTCTCCAGGGCATCTTTGACAAACCAGACCGGCGGATAGTTGAATTCGGCGGTCTCCACCATGTAGAACCGGTAGTCGATCCCCAGTGTGTGTCGGCTTGCCGGCATCATGGCGGCATACTTGGCGATGAGCCGTGTCCGCCCGCCGAAGAAGGACCAATCGAAGCGCGGCGCGCCCGAGTATTGGGTTTCAGGATCGTCTATCAGGTCGAGCATCTGCGACGTCACGGGGATGAGTGACGCGCGGGGCGCGCCTGGAACCTTTTCCCGGACTGGCTCGGCAGCCAGCCTGTCAGGCACGCAATGCCAGCAAACCGCGGCCATGCACGCGGTAAGCAAGCGGCGGGAATTTGTTTTTCCATTTGTCATTGGAAGCTATCGCAGTTGGAGGTGCGGTCCAGAGCGTTCTTTCCAGGGTCTGGAGCGACCGCCGCAGGCGAACGACCGCAGACTAGGCGGTGCCGCACGCGCCGTCCAGCCGGGAATCGCATGCCATACAGGCTTGGTAGGGTGATTGGCTGAATCAGCCTCTACTAAAGCAACTGCAAAGTTTTTCCAGTTTTAACTCAACT
>JBILFE010000585.1:0-3143 GCA_044351705.1 Luteolibacter sp.
GGGAGCGCCATCCCCGGGAGCGCCATCCCCGGGAGCGCCATCCCCGGGAGCGCCATCCCCGGGAGCGCCAAGCCCCAGCTTGGCGTGCTGCCTGGGATCGCCGAGCCCCGGCACGGCGTGTTGCCTGGGAGCGCCGAGCCCCGGCTCGGCGTGTTGTGAGTCGTGCGCTTGAGATTCGTGCGGGTTCATTGGCTTGTTCTATCTCAATTCATTCACGCGCCGAGCTGGGGCTCGGCGTTCCCGGAAGCTTTTTTGATTTGGGCGCCCCGGGGAGCGAGTCGAGATACGACTGCAGCCACGCCGGCGGATGGGCGTCTCGCACGGTCCGGCATTGAACCCCGGGTAGTGCCAGGGCATGTCATCCGCCAGAATCACCACGACGTTGGGTTTCCTTGGTGGCGATTCCAAAGGCACTCTTTCTGCTGCGAGCACGGGTCCAAGTGTCATTGCCGCTATCATCATCAAAGAAATCTTCATGCGTAGGTTCATTTTGGCTTTTTGTCTATGGGCAGGACCGGCCCCGCATCGCGGGTAAAGCGGTCCTGCAACTGCTGCCAACGGGCGGCCATGTCGCTCACGCGGTCCGGCTGTTTGGCGGCGAGATTGTGTTGTTCGCAACGGTCGGTCGCCAGGTTGAAGAGTTCCCAGGCATTCTGATCTTCGCGAGCAGAAACCAGTTTGTAGTCGCCCATGCGCAGGGCACGGTTGCCCTCGTGGTTGAAAAACAGATCATCGCGGGTGACGCTGCCATCCCTAACAAACGCTGGCACCAAGCTGCGGCCGGGCAACGCCGGCGATCCTGCCACCGGCACCGGCTTGACGCTGGCGAGTTCGAGCAGCGTGGGGACGAAATCAATGACGTGGCCGACGTCATGCCTTAGCTCGCCACGCGCGGCGATGCCCTGGGGCCAATGCACGATCAACGGCGTGGAGATGCCGCCTTCGTGTGTCCAGACTTTGTGACGGCGGAACGGGGCGTTGCCCGCGCTCGACCAACCGGGACCTAGGCAGAGGAAGGAACCCGCAGAGCCGGGCGTAGCGGCACGGTCATGCCCGTCGCCGCGCACCATGATGGTGGCATCGGTGCCGTTGTCGGAGAGGAAAAGGATCACCGTGTTGTCCCACGCACCCATGACACGCACCTGCTCTAACACCCGGCCGATTTCCCGATCCATGCGGTCAATCATCGCGGCGTGGATCGCCATCTTGGTGGCCTGATAGTTCTTTTGTTCGTCGGTCAATTGCACCCAGGGAAGGGCATGCTCGATCTCGCCGGGGCCGAGCTTGGTGAGCACACCCGGCTTGAAGTAACGCGGCGTGAGGGCCGGTTCAAGCGGTGCCAGGCCACAGTTGACGATCCCCATCTTGCGCAGATTCTGCCAACGTTCCTCACGCACCTTGTCCCAACCTTTGAGATAATGGTCGCGGTAGCGGGCGATGTCCTCTGGCGGGGCCTGCAACGGAAAGTGCGGCACGGTAAAGGCCAGATATGAGAAGAACGGTTGCGCCGCATACTTTTCCGCGTGTTCCTTCAGGCAACGGATCGCGTGATCGGCGAATGCGGTCGTCGTGTAGTAACCGCTATCCTTGGCCACCGGCGGCAACGGCCGGTCGTCTTCGAGAATTTTCTGCGGATTGAAATTCCGGTCATGATCCTCGAGCGCATACGAATGATCGAACCCGCCGTCGGCGACGGGTTGCGGGGCGCCGAAGACGTGCCACTTGCCGGATTGATAGCTGCGGTATCCGGCCGGCTTGAGCAGTTGCGGCAACGTGCGCGTCCACACCGGTAGCAGGCCTTGCGGCGGGTCCATGTGGATCTGTTGCGGGTAGCAACCTGTTAGCAATGCGCTGCGTGTCGGCCAGCAGCGCGCGGTGTTGTAGAATTGGGTGAAGCGCAGCCCCCTGGACGCCAACCGGTCGAGGTTCGGCGTGGCAATGTCCGACCCGTAACAACCGAGATCCGAGAAACCCAGATCATCCGCGAGGATGATGAGAATGTTAGGTTTTTGAATCCGCGCGTCAGCCGCCTGCAGCGCGGCCGGCAAAGCCAGCAGCACCGCGCAGATCGATCTCAATAGATTCCGTGTCATTGAATGATACTCATCTTATATGTTGCAGAGGTTCAGCATGCATTTCATCAAGGTGCCTTCGCTTTCACACTGACATTGCTGACCTTGTCGATCGCGACCCTACCGATTTCACCTGGTCCATTGTTAGCATTTGCTGTCGTGATTCGATCGCCCGTACTGGCAGTATCGACGTGAGAGAACCTGATAGACAGTTTTCCGGTATTGGTAACCTTCTTGGTGAAGGTTTTGGTAACCCATGTGTCCTTGGCGTCGCCGCTCAGGTCAAAACGCTCGGTGTATTTTGTAGGGCCGACGAGGAATGAGGCCTCGAATGCCCCCTGCCCCCCGTTGGGACTCTGGAAGATGTCTTCTCTGAGTGTGGAGAAGGTCATGGACAAGGTGGATCCTGCGTCGACTGCTACGCCCAAATCCTGCTCGATCCAAGAACCTTGATCACTGAGGTTGAGTATCCAGAGTCCACCTCCGGGTGGGGTGCCGCCGTCACGCCGCCGAGCGTAATTGGCCAAGTTGTTCGTCCAACCGGAATCGAGATTCCCCCATGGACCACCTGGGCTGGTTGTAGGCGGATTTGGCGTTTCGAAGCTCCCGTTGAGCACGAAGATGTCAGAGGTGACGGTGATGGCCAGGGTGGCATCCGCGCTGAAAAGCGACGCATCGCGCACCTGATATCTGAACAAGTCGGCCCCGGTGTCGTTCGTGGCCGGCGTGTATGTTAGATCTCCGAGATTGTCCGCTGGAATGACCGCGCTCGGGACTGATTTGATAGGCGTGGTGCCCAGCTTCAGAGTGCCATGAGACGGCAGCGAGGTGATCTTGATCGCAGCCAATGCGTCGCCGGCATCCACATCATCGATCGGGAAGTCCGCTGCGGCAAACGTCTTGACGGTGCCTTTTCTCATGAGCACCGAAGCGACGGTGGAGGTGGGCGGGTCGTTTACCTGTGTTACATTGATCATCAACGACGCGGCGCGGCTCCAAAGGTTGTTCGCGTTCCTGACCTTGAACCCGATCGCCGAGTAAGGTGCACCATTCCCGTTCAAATCCGGATGG